>JAYTBK010000194.1:0-1662 GCA_043737035.1 Bacteroidota bacterium
AATCCTGATACACTACGTACCAATGAAGCAGCGATAAAATTCGTCACCGGGTTCTTAATAGAAGGTAAACCAATAGCGGCAATTTGCCACGGGCCATGGACGTTGATTGAAACAGGTTTGTTGGAAGGAAGAAAAATGACTTCATACAAAAGCTTAAAAACGGATTTGATAAACGCTGGTGTAATGTGGGTGGATGAAGAAGTTGTAACAGATAACGGGCTGGTAACGAGTCGCAATCCGAAAGATTTACCGGCGTTTTGTAAAAAAATCGTTGAAGAAATTAAAGAAGGAGTACACTTAAAAATTGTTTAATGGTTAGTTACTATAATTTGAAAAGCAATCTTTAAACAACTGCTTTTTTTATTGGATAGTTCCCGCAGCTGCCGTTTGATTTGTCTCAGAATCAATCAAGACAAAGGAGCCAAAATATCTATTTTCTGCAAATACATCGTAGTACACAGCTTTTTCAAAATAAATGGAAACATAACACACATCATTCAAAAGTAGTTCTGTTACAGGCTCAGACTTATAATTGTTTACGTTAATTTTCGAATTTAATCCAACGCGTAAAACATTGGTTTCGGTACTGTATTGTTTAAAAATGAATTTACTCGTTGTACGGAAATGCTTGTGGTCCATCCAACAAATAATACCGGAAACTTTTGTGCAACTACTCGGCAGTTCCTTTATAGAAAAAATCATATCGCCGCGTTTTAATTCAACAGCATCTTTAAAATGCAAAATTACCGGTAAATTTCTCCCGGCAACGGCGATTTCTTTTAGACTATGTTCAATCTTCGTTATCTTCGTTTCCATACCGGTGGAAAATTTAACCTTCTGCCCAATTTTGAAAAATCCGCTCAGCAAACTGCCCGCAATACCGATATAATTTTTTTCTTTCAACTCAATGACGTACTGTACAATAAACCGGGCAGGGTAATTTTTTTGTATATCGTCGAGAGAAATGTTTTCTAAATTTTCTAACAACGATTTTCCTGTGTACCACGGCATGTTATTTCCCTTTAAAACAATATTATCTCCTAACAATGCACTTACAGGAACAAACGAAACTCTATTTAAATTCAAATTACGACAAACAGATCGAAATTCTTCTTTTATTAAATTAAAAATACGTTCCGAAAAATCAACTTTGTCCATTTTGTTAATGCAGATTACTACATGAGGAATATTTAATACAGAAGCCATTAAGGTATGTCGCCTTGTTTGATCCGTAATTCCGTTTACAACATCAATCAAAATAATAGCCACTTCGGCAATGCTGGCTCCTGTAAACATATTGCGTGTGTACTCAAAATGTCCGGGCGTATCAGCAACAATAAACTTACGTTTTGCTGTAGTAAAATATTTGTAGGCAACATCTATCGTAATGCCTCGTTCGCGTTCAGAGCGCAACCCATCGGTAAGTTGAGCAAGGTTTAAATCGGCTATTCCCGACGAACTGTTTTTAGTTAATGTGTCAATAACATCCGTTGAAATTGAATTACTATCAAGCAGTAACCGTCCGATTAATGTGCTTTTTCCATCATCTACGTTGCCTGCGGTAAAAAATCTGAGGAGTTGCATTTATGCTAGTTATTGGTTGTCTGTTGAATTTAAATTATAAATTACTTATAACTTAACTACTTGCTTAACTTTTTAAAA
>JAYTBK010000195.1:0-10597 GCA_043737035.1 Bacteroidota bacterium
TATACAATAAAATTGAAACGTATAATTTACAGCGCGATTTTTTTTACATAGGTTGCGGCAAGGCTTGGCTTTATCATCGAAATCGGTTTTATAATTCAAATAAACATCCTTTTCTTAAAAACACCATTGAAGAAAATGAAGTTTTAGCTTTTAGAGAATGTTTCAAACAAATAAACACAATCAAAAAAAATAAAACCGCTAACGATTATTGGTATGGTCCGGCACAAAGCGAGGGCGACTTTTTAATGGTTTACCATTATCTAGCTATCTTATATGACTACAATCAAAATTACGATAGTTCGCAATACTATTACAATTTATTGATAAATGGAAACATGGTATCGTGGAGCAACTACGCAAATATGCAACACGTTACCGGCAATTTTTCAGAGGCAACCTTAAATTATTTGAAACCGCAGTACAAAGACAAATTTTCTTTGAGTGAATCGCATTATTTTTTACCCATGATTTTAGTTTATGGTGGACGAACAAAAGATGCGATTCAAATGGCTCAATCTAAAATTACTGAAAGTGGATCCACGCCCGGATTTGGTTGGTACAATATTGCACTTGCCCGCGGTTATCTGTACGACGGCCAGTTGGACAGTTGCGATTTTTTTTTAACTAAAGCCTCAAATTTTAAAGAGTTACACATACACACAACACTTACGCAATCTCAATATGAATTTACAATTAACCTCCTCAAAATACAGTTAAATGAAAAGCGAATTGCTTTAATAAAATTTTTTAATACAGGCTGGTGGTATTCGGTTAGTGATATTTTTAGCGTTGCAAAAATCAAAATAGAAAAACTTCTATTGGAATATACTTTGGTAAATGCTCTTGCGAGTAATGCGGAACGGGATAAACTTGTTTATAGGCTATTTTCATCCGAATCGACCGTAAGTTTTGATGAGTCGCTTTATTTACTGAAAGATTTTTGTCCCGAATATTTCGAAGACAAGTTTTCGGATTATACCAAAACTGACAACCGAACAAAAATTAACCGTTATTTTAGATTGGCCGCTGCTACTTTTATATTTGAAAACGGAAAAGAAAACTCTTCAAAAACAAACTGCCGCAAATTATTAGAGGAAACCGTAATCGCCGAAAATACAAACGATGGAGATGATAGCAAAATAGATGAAAATTTTGAAAAGCTATACAAGTACAGATTGCTTGAGTTGCTTGCGAAAACAGATGAAGACAATGAAATAAATTACCAAAACGAAAGCTATCAAACATTTCCGCAACTGATGCTTTTCTCCGGTTTATCAATTAAAATGGACATTAGTTTTACAGGTTTAGCCAATGATGAGATCATCCAAAAAATAAAAGTTGATGTACAAAACTGCAATATTGAACAAACTGCAGACGCGGAAATAAAAGCAAATATTCATTTTATCAAAACGGGAAAAACATATCAAGCCGTATTTTCAGTATTGTCAGAAAAGAAGAATAAAGTCATTGTTCCCGAAAGTAAATTACTTTTTACCAACAGTGCTGGAACAGGCCATGAATTGGCCATGCGTTTATTTGGCAAAGGCGGAGCTGCTAAATTTGAGAACGAAGCTAAACCATCATTATAGAAAAACAGAATCTAAAATGGAAATAGGAATAGATAGTTTTGCAGCTACAAATGCATATAAAGTTACTGATCAAAAAGCGGGTAACACCAAATTGCTACAGTAATTACTTGGAAGAATTGAACTCGCAGATGCGGCGTCAACTATAATTTTAGCCGCTGCAGCTGCTCGCGCCAAGCAGATAGGCTTAACCAGCACAGTAACCGTTTTGAGTGTGGCCTATTCTGTGCGTGTTTTTAAAAATTTCGAAACGCTCGATCTTGTTTCCAACGGCAGGGAGGAGATCGTTATAGGCCGCGAATCCTTTGATGAGTCTTTTCTATTAATTTTATACCTTAAAAAAAAATTATTCATCACCATACTTTGCATTATGTTCGATATAAAAGACTATGCGGCTAATTATCATCATAAAATTAACACGTTTGTTGTTCAGGTAGGTTTACGTAAAACGATTTTTTATATCATCATTCCTCTATGTGCATTATGCTCCATTCGTTAATTTCATTTATGAAACTGGAACATTTTAATCTTTTCCGTATCATATTAAACGAAATCTCTTTTTTAGTGTTGTTTGTAGTTTCGTATTCTTCAAGAAAACGCCGCTCTACACTCGCTATTATTTAGTTGTGGTCGATGGGATGATGCTTTTAACGCTGGTTGCGGGATTGTAGCCGTTACAATTACCGGATAAAAAAAATACTGCTCAGTTACCTGAGCAGCATTTTTTAATTTGAGAGTTTAAATTAGAACGCGGTTTTAAGTTCTACCCTTCTGTTTTGAGTTCTACCTGTAGCTTTCTTGTTATCACCAATTGGCTTTGTTTCACCGAAACCGATTGCATTTAACCTTACTCCAGAAATCCCTTTACCTTCAAGGTATAATTTTACGGATTCAGTTCTTTCCTGTGATAACTTCATGTTATAAGCATCATCTCCTACATTATCTGTATGTCCCTCAACTGTTAAGTTAACACCATCGTTGCGTTTTAAAATTTCAGCAAGGTCATCTAATTGTGCATTTGATACAGCCTTTAGTTTTGCGCTGTTTGTTTCGAAGAAAATTTTGCTGGCAATTAAAGTAATTCTTTTGATGTCTTCTTTCGCAATTTCAGGACAACCTTTATTTGAAATCGTACCTTTTGTCTTAGGACAACGATCATCCATGTCGGAAACACCATCACCATCTGTGTCAGGGCAACCTTTTAAGGCAAGCGGCCCTGCAAGATCCGGACAGCGGTCTTCTTCATTTACTAAACCATCTTTGTCATTATCCAATGCGCAACCTGTTGCATCTACTTTGTAACCTGTTTTAGTATCAGCACATTTGTCATCTAAATCAGCAACGCCGTCATTGTCAGTGTCGGGGCATCCTTTTAAAGCAACCGAACCAGAAACATCAGGACACCGATCTTCTTTGTCGGCAATACCATCACCATCTTTATCAGGGCAACCTTTAAGTGCTGCAACACCTGCAGCATCTGGGCAATCATCTATATAATCTGCAACGCCGTCAAAATCTTTATCTAACGGACATCCTGTTTTATCAACTACAACTCCCGGAGGTGTATTTGGACATTTGTCATTTTTATCTGAAACACCATCTTTATCAGCATCTTTTTTACGGCCTAAATTAAAAGTTAAACCGGCAGTGTGATATAAGTAACCATCGTTAGCTTCATTCACGTCGCCGTCAATATCATCTGCAGTTGTATACATAAACGACTCTTGAATTTGCAATGAGATTACAGGAGTAATACGAATATTAAATCCACCACCAAAGGATGGTAAAGCATAATCGTAACGTTCATCTTTAGTTGATTGATAATCTTCATGCATGATAACACCTGCACCAGCATAAAGATAAGGACGTAAAATATAACGCTCACTTAGTATGTTATACCGTAAAACTAAATTTGCCGTGTTTAATCGAACTAAAAAATGGGTGGTTTCGCCAGGTTTGGTCCAAGGAGTTATAGGTTCAACATTACCAAGTTCTCCGCGTGTTAAAAATAATGAAGCGTCGAAATGTTTACCCAGATAACGGGAAATTGATAAACTTGCGAAGCCGTAGGCTGCTTGATCGGTAGCATAGAAATTTTGGCCTTTGTCGCCATTGTATTGAGTTAAGCCGCCGTGTAAACCAATGTTCCATTTACGTTCGCTCGTTTGTGCCTGAGATAAAAATGCCGAAAGAAGACCGGCGCATAATAGTAATTTTTTTTTCATATTAAATTTTGATTAGTTGTTGGTTAAGAGATAATGTGATGCCAGTTAAAAAACTGTTAAATGCAGCCGTTACAAAAAATAATTTTCTACACACTGTGTAATTTCTCCCACTATGGGGAAAGTGAAAAAGAAATTTTGATTCATTTTAATTGAATAAATTTACAATGAAACAAAACAGAAAAGATGATAACGATTTTAATTACAGGATCGAACGGACTGCTTGGCCAGAAACTGGTTTATAAACTACGGGAGAAAAATAATGTTAAATGCTACGCTACAGCGAGAGGAATTAATAGGCTGGTTACCCAAACAGGTTATGAATATGTGGAACTTGACATAACCAACAAAAAAAATGTTGAAGATGTTTTTACAAAAATAAAACCTGATATAATTATAAACACAGCCGCTATGACTAATGTGGATAGTTGCGAAACGGATAAAGAAAATTGTTGGCTGCTAAATGTAACGGCTGTTGAAAATCAAATACGTTGCCTTGAACGAATATCGCTTACAGACAAAAACTATCAACCCCATTTTATCCATTTATCAACCGATTTTTTATTTGATGGCTCGCACGGGCCACTTACTGAGGATGAACCTTGTAACCCGTTAAGCTACTATGGCGAAAGCAAGCTTGCCGCGGAAATATTAATTAAAAATTCAACGGTGCCTTGGGCTATTGTGCGCACAGTTTTGGTATACGGTATTGTAGATAACATGAGCCGTAGTAATATTGTGTTGTGGGTAAAACAAAATTTGGAACAAGGCAAAGAAATTAATGTTGTTGATGATCAGTTCAGAACGCCAACTCTTGCAGAAGACCTTGCCGAAGGTTGCCTGCTAATCGCGGAAAAAAAAGCAACGGGCATATTTAATATTTCCGGCAGCGATTTTTTAAGTATTCTCGAATTAGCGCATTTGGTTGCGGATTACTATAAGCTGGATAAATCACTTATAAAACCTTCAAAATCATCAGACATTAAACAGCCTGCAAAACGGCCTCCTATTACCGGTTTTATTATTGAAAAAGCAAAACGCGATCTTGGCTACAATCCTCACAGTTTTGTAGAAGGTATTAAATTTTTAGAAGAGCAGATTAAAGTGATGGGTGTTTAAACCCATGCGTATAAAAATAAAAATCCCTTACTTTATTCGTAAAGGGATTTTCTAATTTATTTCTGGATAATTATTTTTTGGGTGTGCGTTTTTCCTACTTGGGTTAGTTTTATAAAATAAACACCACTTACCAAGTTACTAATATCAAATTCTGATTGTAACTCATTTGTGAACTTATGTGTGACTTCATTTCCTAAAATATCATAGATCATAATATCAGTACCGGCATTATTAAATACACTAACCAAAATTTTATCCTTTGCAGGATTTGGGAAAACAATAAATCTGTTATCAGAGGTTAATTGATTGATGGCTGTTACAAACTCAATTGTATTTAAAGTGGAGTTTGTTACAACGGGACTATTGTAATCAAAATAAATATAACAGGTGTTTTTAATTTGAGTGCCCGGCGCTAAACTTGTATTTGGCTTAATACGGTATGTAACGTAGCCGTGGCTGTGTTCTTCATCACTCGTACTATCCGGTAAATTAATATATGAAAACATAAATTTCATAGTGCGGCCGGGTAATAAATAAGGTTGTACTGGATGACTTGAACTAATAATTTCAATTGTATTAAGATTAAAATTAGTGCTCAGTGTATCTAATAAATAAATATTTGTGGCTTTAGCGGTTCCTGTATTTTGGAAATGCAAAGTGTATGTTAAATCCTTTGTGGTTACAGGGATATAACCTTGTGGGCCGTATCCTCTAGGCACAACACCTTTGTAATTAGGATCGTAACTTACGCCAATTACAAAACAACGCGTAAATATATTGTTGGATGGATTTATATCTCCACTATTGGGCAAAACGATCATCGTAATACATGCCGAATCGCCAACAACAGCATTTGTGCAAGTAGTAACCCCTACTCCGTAATTCCAATAACTAAAATTTCCGATGTTATTAATATCTGAAACATTCCATATCAATGTATCTCCTCCAAGAGCAGGAATAATACTGTTTGGCGGATTTACAAAAGAACCGCCTGCTAAATATTTAATACACGGTGTTAGTATCATTTTAACCTTGCCAGGTACTACAAAATTACATGCTCCGTTTAAAATGCCAACGTGTGGCAAGATAAATCCTGTTTGACCGGGAAATAAACCATTGAGTAAAGAAATTCCTGTAGTGGCAAT
This sequence comes from Bacteroidota bacterium, assembly GCA_043737035.1. Classification (GTDB taxonomy): domain Bacteria; phylum Bacteroidota; class Bacteroidia; order B-17B0; family Aurantibacillaceae; genus UBA4416. The sequence continues at coordinate 6,073 of JAYTBK010000195.1, forward strand.
GTCAAACCCTCCACTGCAATTCATAGCAAAATCATTATACACAGTTAAAGTACCGGTAAGGGTTGTTAAATGCGGCATACTTCCAAGGCAAGTTGTAGTATAACCGGTAATACCTCCATTTACAGAAATAGTGTAAGTGCCAACAGGGACATTATTAAATGCATAATAGCCACCACTGTTTGACCAAGCGATATATGTATTTATACCGGATGTTACAACCACTGGGCTATTTTGAATACCAAATTCGCCTGAAAATAAATTTTGGGTACAGTCCATAATTATGTCATTATAAACCGTTCCCATCAACGTGCCACAAACATCAACGGTTATATATTTAATAGTTGTGTCGTTCGCAATACCGACTCCTTTAATAATAGATTGAATAGTATAAACTCCTGGGAGGGAATAAGATGCTGATGCTGAAGTTAAGAGGATCTGATTGGTTGCATTAACTGTATTTGTTACAGTGCTTCCATTACCCCAATTTGTAATTATGGTATAGGTTGACGATGGATTATTTAAACTATAATAAAACCCCGTGCTGTCTGTAAAATTAACGTTTCCTGAATTGCACAGGTAATTGGTTGAAATTTTAAAGTCTCTATTAAACAAGCGGCTAGTTAAACTATTTTTGATGAGAATCGTGTCTGCCATATTTCTCACGCAATGAATTCCGGAAATAGTATCGTCATAATTTACAGTAAAATTATAAATGCCGTTTCCGGGAAATGTTTGAGTGTAGGAATTGCTTGTACTATAATTAACGGTTGTTAATGGATTTGTTTGCAAATTACCGGTGATAGATCCTGTGTACAAAGGCGTACCTGACATTGGCGAGATAACCGGCGTAATAACCGCTATACCATTTGCTCCTCTATTTTTTGAAGCAGTTAAAGTATTAGGACAAACGGGTGATGCCAACAGATCAACTTTGCGAACTCTATAGTTAGTTCCGTCTGTAATATACATAATACCTGAAGTATTAACAGCTATTGAATTTGGATTAGATAATTGGGCAAAAAGAGGTGAACCACCATCACCAGAAAAACCTGCAGTTCCGGTGCCAGCTACAGTAGAAATAAATCCGGTAGAGGCGTCTACTTTTCTGATTACATGATTTGTAATCCAATCGGTTATGTACAAATTTCCTACAGGATCTAATTTTATGTCAAATATTGATTCCAATGCCGCTGCCGTTGCTGGCCCGCCGTTGCCGGTATAGCCATTGAACCCTGTGCCGGCTATTGTATTTATAATTCCGGTACCAATATTTATTTTACGTACCGTATTGTAACCCGATAAATAAATATTTCCTGACGCGTCTACATCCAACGATACCGCATCTACTCTTGCCAAAGTCCTAAACCACCGTCTCCTGTTTGACCCGCAACACCGGTTCCGGCAATAGTGTTGATGATTCCTGTAGAAACATTTACTTTCCGAAGCCTATAGTTCCCGTCATCAATAAACAAATTACCTAACGCATCGCAGGCAAGCCCTTGCGGACTATCCAGCTGAGCAAGAGTTGCAAGTCCGCCATCGCCACTGAAACCAGACGTTCCATTGCCGGCCACTGTTGTTATTATACCCGAGATGTTAATTTTACGAATTGTTTTTGTAGCAACACTCGAAAAATAAATATTACCTGCTCCATCTATGGCTATTTTTTCTGGTCTGCTGATCCCTGCAGAAATAGCCGGCCCGCCATCACCGGAATATGCTAAAGAACCGTTACCGGCAAACACAGAAATTATTCCTGCCGGATTTACTTTAAATATTTTGTATTGATTATGATCAATGATATATAAGTTACCGGTTGCGTCTGTAACGATGCCGCCAATATTTTGAAACCTAACGCCCGTTGCCGTTGTTCCCGTTGCTGTGGCTCCGTAAAAACCTGAGCCAGCGTAGGAAGTAATCATTTGTGCTCTTAAAGCAGTAGTTGCAAAACATAAAATTAACCCCGTATAAAATATGGTTGTAATTTTTGATTTATAAAAACGTTGTAAAAATAAATTCATGAATTAAATTTTTTTAATTAAGCCTAATTCAAATCTACAAAAATAAATTTAACCCACATACACCATTTATTAGAGTAGAGTTTTGGGCGAGTAAAAGAAAATTTAAGCCAGTGAATTTATTCAATCAGAAGGCGCCAATATTTAGATGCTACCATTTACATTTACAGCTCGGCGACATGTAAACCGTTGCTTTAGGAAGCATAAAAAGAATTTGTTTTTGTGTTTCCTCGCTAATTAAAATATTGCGCAAGTCGAGCACTTTTAACGATTTTAAATTGGCAAGCGTTTCAGGGTATTCTTCAAAATTATTGCTCCACATATCCAATATCTCCAACTTTTGAAGATTGCCAATTTGCGGCGGTAACAACGAAAGATCGTTTTGATTTAAATTTACATATACTAGGTTTTGCAATTTTCCGATTTCTTTAGGCAATACTTTTAATCCCGTTTTACTACATAAAAAATACTGAAGGTCGCTTAATAAATAAATACTGTCAGGTAATTCTGTAATTGAGTTTTTACTAATATCCAGGTATTGAAGATTTTTAAATTTTAAAATATCCCGTGGAAACGATTTTAAATGTTGTTTCCGTAAAACCAGTTTAATTACCTTATCAGGATTTTTTAAAGCTTCCGAAATTTGGGTGTAAGCAGTTAGCGTATCAAGCGTTAACGAATCTAACAGTTGTGCTTTTCCTAATGTCATATTCAATAACAGTAAAACAAACAACATCCATCTTAAAACTAACATATTTTTCTTTTTATTTTATTTTAAGCACTCTATCTTATCTTCGGCCATTGCGGCTTTTAGCTCATCTAAGTTAGCAAATTTTTTTTCATCTCGTATTCTTTTAACAAACTCAATGGTTACTTCCTTTTCATAAATGTCTTCATTAAAATCAAAAATATTCACTTCTATCTTTAATTTTTTATCAATGTCGGTAGTTGGGTTTAAACCAATGTTTAACATACCGCGGTATTTTTTATTCAATAAAATGTTTACGCTATAAACTCCAATTTTTGGAAGCAATTTATCCGGATCTTCAACATATATATTTGCCGTTGGGTAGCCGAGCGTTCTGCCGAGTTGTTTTCCTTTAACCACTTTACCGGTTATAAAAAAAGAATATCCTAAAAAAGAATTTGCGGTATCAAGGTCGCCCTCATCAATGGCTTTGCGTATGCGTGTACTACTAATATTAATTTGATTTATTTCTTCGGCCAAAATTTCTTCAACTATAAAGTTATTAGGCGGCGCCAGTTTTTTAAGCGTATCAATGTTACCTTCGCGGCTGCTGCCAAAACGGTGATCGTAGCCAATAACCAATGTTTTAGTGTTTAATCCTTTTGCAATAATTTCGTTTACATATTGGGTAGCCTGCATTGCTGCAAACTCTTTCGTAAAAGGAAAAACCACCACGTTATCAATACCAAATTTTTTTAATAAACTACATTTTTCATCGGTAGTTGTGATGAGCTTAAGATCTGTTTGATGAGGAAACAACACTTTACGCGGGTGCGGATCGAATGTAAAAACCAAAGTGTTGCCACCTTGTTTATTTTTAATATCAATAAGGCGCTTAATTATTTTTTGGTGGCCAAGATGAACCCCATCAAATGTGCCAATGGTTACAATTGAACCTTCGGCGTTGTTGAGATCAGAAATATGGTTAAAAATTTGCAAATTTATTTTTTGCCTTTAAATAGCAATCAGTCAACAACGTTTCTAAAATTGATATTTGTAAATTTTTTTACTTTATCAAAATAATGTATAAAATTAATACTATGAAATCAAAAATAGAAATAATCTACAACAAGTACATAAAAACTCTACGTCACAGCAACGCTACCTGCAACCCGACCGAGCGTTTAAATTGGGTATGAATAGAATATTTTTTAGTTAAGATATTAAAAATTTGTTTTTTTAACAATTTTCTTTAATATCGTTAAACCTAATAAAAATATCTACGAAAAAACTCCTCCTTACTATTATTGCAATTTCTGGTTTTACAATGGCGAAAGGCCAAATCATTCCTACCACTACCGTAACAGGTAACTTAAAAGTTGATGACAGTTTGCACGTAATTCATAATATATCCAACCTTGGTAACATCAGTTCATCGGGCGATATTAGAGCAAACGGTGAAATCGTTTCTAAAGACACCATGCGTGCCGAGAAAGACGCGATAATTGATGGCAATGCCACGGTAGGTGGAAATTTAAAAGTGGTAGGTAATACTACAGTTGGGAATTTGCGTGTAGGAGGTTCTTTTTCTTTAGGAGCCGCCACCATTGCACCATCCCAACCGTGTGATATTTCTGTAATTATGGCTATTCCCGATCCTGCAAATCCGGGAAGTGTTGTGTTGGGACCCCTATCACAAGCGGCAATTAATACTGCCGAGCTGGCTTTTATCTCAAACCCATGCGCACCCGTACCACCTGTTACCATTCCTTTTACATGGAATACCTTTGGAAATTACGTGAGTAATAATAGCAGGTGG
>JAYTBK010000196.1:0-1660 GCA_043737035.1 Bacteroidota bacterium
TGTCATAGCACCCCAGGCGGCATTCGATAAATTTGTTGGTATTGCTAAACCATCGTTGTAACGGGTGGTTCGTAAATTTTCTGCCATCCAAAATTTCCCGCATATTTTTACAATAGGGTAAACGTTTCCATCAATATCTTTTACGGTTGTAGGATCTGGAATTACGGCAATCGGGCAGTTACTTTCTGTTTTAGTTTCTTTTTTCTTACAGCTTCCTACTATTATAATAAACAGCGCTAGGGTTATTAATTTGATTGTTTTCATGAGTAGGTTATTTATGGTTAGTATTTTATCGATTATTATTTTACGCATCCAACTCTCCGGCAATAACGTTCATACTACTCATGGTAATAATAGCATCGCTTAACATAATGCCTTTTACCATTTCGGGATACGCCTGATAGTAAATAAAACAAGGCCTACGAAAATGTAAACGGAATGGTGTTCTACCACCATCGCTTACCAAATAAAAACCAAGTTCGCCGTTACCGCCTTCTACACAATGATATACTTCCCCTTTAGGCACATCCATTTCGCCCATAATAATTTTAAAATGATAAATTAAGGCTTCCATATTATTATAAACATCTTCTTTTGGTGGAAGAAAAAAGTCGGGCACATCAGCGTGCACAGGCTCATCTTTTGGCATTTTTGCAATGGCTTGCTTTATAATATCTAACGAGTTCCACATTTCGTGTTGACGAACCATAAAACGGTCGTAAGTATCGCCACTTTGCCCGATGGGTACATCAAATTTGAAATCTTGATATGATGAATATGGATTCATTACACGTACATCGTAATCAACGCCTGCTGCACGCAAGTTTGGTCCAGTAAAGCTATAACTCAAGGCCATTTCTGCCGAAATTGGGCCGCAATTTATTGTACGATCCATAAAAATTTTATTTCTCTCTAATAAATTAGCAAACTCTTGTAAAGCTTTTGGATATTCTTTTAAAAAATTATCTATTCTATCCCAAGTATCTTTTGTCCACTCTTTGTCAAATCCTCCAATACGCCCAATGTTAGTAGTTAACCGTGCGCCACAAATGCTCTCGTAAATTTCATAAATTTTTTCGCGCCATTGAAATATGTATAAAAAACCTGTCATAGCGCCGGTATCAACTCCAATAACCGAGTTACAAATTAAATGATCGGCAATACGTGCTAACTCCATTATAATTACACGCATATAATCTACACGCTTGGGCACTGTGCAACCTATTAATTTTTCCACGGTCATATCCCAACCAATATTGTTAATAGGAGATGAACAATAATTTAAACGATCAGTTATTGGTTTTATTTGATTGTAAGGACGGCGTTCTGCTAATTTTTCAAAAGCACGATGGATATAGCCAACGGTTGGCGTGGCTTCTATTATAATTTCGCCATCCATTTTTAAAATATTTTGAAAAATACCATGCGTGGCAGGGTGTGTGGGGCCAAGGTTAAGAGTAGAATACTCTTTTTCTTCGGCTTCTATTTCAGGATTAACTATCGTTTCTTTTTTAGCCATTTACTTTAAAATTTCTTTTAATTTAATTACTGTACGTTTTAAAAATGAATCGTTTGTATTATGCAACCAGGCAATTGTTTTGTGAGTAAAATAAGATTTTGAAGTTCCAAAACCTTTAAAATATAGCCAATTGCGATTGTC
>JAYTBK010000197.1:0-1657 GCA_043737035.1 Bacteroidota bacterium
CTGTTTCGAGAATGCAGGAACTGCTTGACGATCTTTTAATTTATGCAACCAGCAAAGAGGCCAATGTTGAATTTAAGGAAACCGATTTAACGAAAACGATTAAGGAAGTGGTTAATGATTTTAAATATTTAGTTGTTGAAAAAAAGGCGGAGATAACGGTTGAAGGAGAATGCCACGCTAAAATAATAGTTTTTCAATTTCGCCAAATAATTTCAAATCTTATTACGAATGCTTTAAAGTTTACCCATCCACAAAGGTTTTCACGGATTACTATAAACTGTAAAATTACACCGGGCCGGTTATTAAAAGTAAAAGAAATTTTACCCGAAAACAACTACTGTCACATCATTTTTAAAGATAATGGAATTGGTTTTGATCCGAAATTTAAAGACCGAATTTTTGAGGTGTTTCAGCGCCTACACAGCAAAGATAAATATAAAGGAACCGGCATTGGATTGGCTATTTGCAAACGCATAATCGAAAACCATAAAGGGGTAATTGTTGCAACCGGAAATATAAATAAGGGAGCTCAATTTGATGTTTATATTCCTGTAACGTAGTGATCAAAAAAGAAAAATAGTCAGTTCAAATCATTAAAGTAAAAATCAACTAAACTTCTATAGTTATATTTTGCATCCTTTTCAGTAGGAGAATTTTGCCATAGTTAAAATAGTTTCTTTATATCGCTTGCCCGCCCGAAACTTCAATACGTTGTGCATTTATCCAACGCGCATCTTCGGTACACAAAAATGCAACAACTCCACCAATATCTTCTGGCAAGCCAACACGACCTAAAGCAGTTAGTCCGGCAATCTGATCATTTATTTCTTTGTTATCACGCACTCGTCCGCCGCCGAAGTCGGTTTCTATTGCGCCGGGCGCTACAACATTTACACGTATCTTTCGGGAACCTAATTCTTTTGCCATATACTTTGTAAGTGTTTCAACAGCTGTTTTTATTGAACCATATACGGAAGAGCCTGCCATGGTTAAACGAGTAAGTCCGGAAGAGATATTCACAATTCCCCCACCATCATTTATAAATGGAAGTGCCTTTTGAGTAAGGAAAAACATGCCCTTATAGTGTATATTATAAATTGCATCCATTTGTTCTTCGGTTACATCGGTCAGGGGCATATACAATGCAGTGCCAGCGTTATTAATTAAAAAATCAAAATTTGAACTTCCTGTTTTTTCTTTTAAATATTCCGTTGCCTCTTTAATAAATCCGTCAAATAATTTTATTTTACTTGTATCTAATCGCAAAGCAAAAGCATTTTGTCCGAGTGATTGAATTTCTGAAACTGTGTTGTCGGCTGCTTCTTTGTTCGTATTATAAGTGATTACTACATCAATGCCTTTTTTTGCCAATGCGATTGACATATTTTTTCCGAGGCCCCTACTGCCGCCGGTTACGAGCGCAATTTTATTTTTTGTGTTCATAGTTTTTTATGTTTTTAATTAGTGGTATTTGAGGAATTATTTTAAACATTTGCAACCACAATAAGGATACGGTAGCAAAACAGAGAATATTGAGTTCAATCTATCACAAAAAGTTGGTTTTTGAAAAAACAGGGTATCGAACTCCCGAAAATTTGAAATTCATAAACCTGCTTTGTAGAGTTGGCGAGGCTTCCAAAGGAAATAAAAAAGGGAA
>JAYTBK010000198.1:0-4444 GCA_043737035.1 Bacteroidota bacterium
TTTTTATTTCGCTCACTATGAGTTTATTTTCCCGAAATGCTTCACAAAAATCTTTGGTTATTGCTGTTGGTTTTGATATATCAATAACATCAGGAAAAACATTGTTGTTTTTACCGATGCCGGCTGATGCAGCAACGGTAAAGGTATTTTCATCACCTGTAATTTTATATATTAATACAAACGGAAAGTCTTTTTGATTCTTTCCCAAAGCTTCGGCCACATTGCGATAAACTACATCGAGCGATTTTTCTTTAAAAGTTACAGCAACTAATTCGCGCAAGGTTGTAAGCGCTCTTTCATTAATAATTTTATCGGTTATCTCATGCACAGAAGCCAGTACTCCGCCAATGCCACCTGATACCGTTTTGTCGGGCACAGGGCTGTAAGCTACCGTAAAATGAGCTTCCTCAAGGAAACCTTTACGGTTGAGCAAAACCTGAAAATCCTCTATCCAGGTAGATGAGCCGCCATGAAAAGGAGTGTCAATAAGCGGCTTAAGAATATCCCATATTTCACTCCAACATTCGCTTACAGGCATGCCTAAAGCCTTGGGGTGTTTATCGCCTAAAATGGGCGCGTACGCGTCGTTGTAAAGTGAAATATATTGAGGGCCCCACCAAAGCAGCATCGGAAAACGATTAGCAAGCACGATGCTGATAGTGCTTTGTAAACTTTGTGACCAAGTTTGCGGTGAACCAAGAGGAGTTTTGCTCCAATCAAAATTGAGGATGCGCTCTCCTATTTCCCCAGCTCCAGCAACAAAATCAAGGGTAGCCTTTTTATCTTTTATTATTTCTTTCATAAAAAAATCTAACAATGCGTTAATACTACGCGCATACCAAAATCAAATACTCAGGCATTAAACTTTAACAAAGTTGACAACAAAACTATCCCTTTTGGGCCTGACGAACTTTGTATGAATCATTTCAGACAGAACTCTTTGCAGCAGCTTTGTGAGTTCGTTAAATTCACATTTTCGAACATAATAATGTGCGCCATGATTGTATAATACGTTTCCTATGGTATCATTTATTGAGGTAGAATATATTACTACCGGAAGCTGTTTTAATTTATCACTTGCCTTAATCTCCATCAGGCATTCTGAGCCATTTTTTCTTGGCATATTCAAATCCAGAAACAGAACGTCAGGAAGGGAATCGGAATATTCATCTAGATAATCCATTAGCTGCTCGCCGTCACGCACTGTTTTCAAATTACCGGGAAATTCCAGCTTATCAAGTGCCATCTGAAAAAAGGAACGGTCATCCTCATCATCATCAGCAAGCAATATATGTAATGTTTTATTTCCTTCCATTTTATAATTTGCGGGGGTGGACTGTAGGCTTATCCAGTGTGTAAGATAAACATATTTTATATTGTGAGCAAATATATTCATAATGGTCATAATCTATTAAAAAAACGCGGTTTTTTGTAGCAACAACTTTGTGAATCGCTATAAATACTTGCGTTTGAAGTTGGTATTTGTTGTTTTATCAATCTCGTTGCCAATAAAAATTTTATCTAAAGTTAAAGAGCGGGTGGTAAATTCTTTTATTATCATTTTGGCAATGGTTGTAAGGAAAAACAGAAAGCCCGTATGTACTGATAACAGGGCTCTTTAAGGCCACAAAAAAAATAAGGACTGTGAAAATCACAGTCCTTACCTTCGAGTGGTGCCCACTGGGATCGAACCAGTGACACAAGGATTTTCAGTCCTTTGCTCTACCGACTGAGCTAGGGCACCGTAATTTTAGGACTGCAAAAATACATAATTTATTTGTATTGCAAAATTTTTGTAAAATAATAATAATCCTTACTCCTAATACTATCAATTACAGCTACCTTTATCGTAATGAATTTAGTTTTAGATTTTGGCAACACCCGCGTTAAAGCCGGTATTTTTAATAATAACGAATTATTTTCTGCTTCTATTATTTACTCAGAAGATGAATTATTCACTTTTATTGAAACTTTACCCACCATTCAATATTGCCTTATTGCATCCGTTACAAATAATCACATCGTTGTTTTTGAATCGATTAAAAAAAGAATAGATACACAAATTTTTACTGCTAACACATTGCTTCCTATAAAAAATTTATATAAAAGTGCCGGCACATTGGGTTCAGATAGAATCGCTGCATCCATTGGGTCGCACAGCTTTTTTCCGAATAAAAATGTGTTAACCGTTGATGCAGGCACTTGCCTTAAATATAATTTTGTTAATACAGCTAACGAGTTTATTGGCGGAGCAATTTCGCCGGGTATAAGTATGCGCTTAAAAGCTCTAAACCATTACACGTACGCATTACCTTTATTAGATTTTGACAAAAATTATGAAAAATTAACGGGTGAAACTACTCAAGAGTCTATTTTAAGTGGTGCTTTAACAGGCGCTGTGTGTGAGGTAGAGTCAATGATTGAACGATATAAAGAACAATATAAAGAACTGCAAATTGTACTAACCGGTGGCGATGCCGATTATTTGGGCAAACAACTTAAAAATCGTTTCTTTACAAACCAAAATATTTTATTACACGGCTTAAACGCCATTTTAAATTATAACGTTTGAAAAAAATTAAACCACAATACTTCTTATTTTTTCTAATTCCATTAATTAGCTTTTCGCAAACAAACACGTTTAGTCCCTACTCGCGTTATGCTTTAGGGGAACTTAACCAGCCCACCTTTGCGCACAATACAGGCATGGGTGGCGCATATATTGCGTTAAAGCCTGATAGTACCATGCCAATTTTTATCAATGCCGGCAATCCGGCCGCTTATGCCTTAATTAAATTAACAAGTTTAGAAGTTGGTGGAAGTTTTTTATACTCGCAATTTAAGGGTAAAAATTCGGCTCTTACAAAATATACCGCTAATTTTTCGTATGGTGCGTTGGGATTTCCGGTAAGAAGCAGAGGAGGGGCTTGTTTTGGATTAATGCCCTACACCAATGTTGGTTACGATTTAAAAGCATCGTCACCAGATGTAAATGCCGGAGGCGATATAAATTTTTTATACAACGGTTCGGGTGGATTAAATAAAGTATTTGCAGGCTATGGTGTATTGCCTTTTGCAGATGCATTAAAAAAATTTAAAAAAAACCGCTTATATATTCCCGATAGTGCTCGCATACTTTCAAAAAAGCAATTTAAATTGCGCGAATTTGGAAGCAAAGTTTTAAGCGATTTTAGTATAGGTTTTAATGTGAATTATATTTTTGGAAGCATTGAAAACACGTCGCGTGTGGTGTATCCAAATTCTTTATTGTATAATAATACATTCCGGTCAGGAAGAATTTCAATGGGCGATTTTACAGGAAATTTTGGTATGCAAACTGCCATTTCTATTGATAGCGTTAAATCTAAAACAAAAGCGGGACGTAGAGTATTAAAAGAAAAAGTGAAGTTTACATTTGGATATTTTATGGCATTAAACAATGCCCTTAAAGTAAATTATGATAACACCATTTATAATTATATTTTAAATGGTTTTGGACAAGAAATTATTAGAGATACAGTACTTTATAAAGTAAATCAAAAAAGCACAATTACATTGCCGTTGGAACAGGGCTTTGGTATTGGGTTTAAAAAAGGTGAACGTATAAGCGCCGTTGCTGACTTTGCAATTACCAACTGGCAAAATTTTAAATTTTTAGAAAATACCAGCTCCTTAAAAAATAATTACCGCATTGCTGCCGGAATTAATTTTGTACCGCAAAAATATGCCGCGGGCAGTAATGCTTTTGCGAAAAAAATAAATTACCGTTTTGGTGTAAGTTATCAAACAGGTTACATTGAATTGCAAAACTCAACCCTTTCAAATTATGCTGCAACATTGGGTTTTGGTTTGCCCGTGGGCATTGGGCGACTTTCTTCAATGGTTAATATTGCTTTGCAAGTTGGGCAAACTGCAACTACTAATAGCGCTTTAATTAAAGAAAATTATTTTAGAGTAAATTTTGGTTTTACTTTTAGCGACCGTTGGTTTCAAAAATTTAAATACGATTAGTTTGGTTTTTTTATACCGATATATAAAACTGTCTAACTTATTTATGTCCATCTCTTTTAGAGAGCAGGGAGAGGTAAAAAAAAAAGACAGTTTTATATTTTTTAAAAGATTAAAATACTTTTTTACAATTGTAATTTTTAGTGGTGTGTTTTTTTCCTGTACCAACGATTTAAAAGATGTAATGGCATTGCCAACAAATAAATTAAGCGCATCGCAGGTGGGCGATAGTGTTACTATGTTATATACCGATAGCGCTCAACTTAAAATAGTTTTAACTGCAAACCGATTGTTGTTGTTTAATAAAAACGTAACCGAACCATTTACAGTTTTACCAAAAGGTTTTTTTGTTACGTTTTTTGATGAGGAAGAAAAAATATCAACTACTTTAAGAGCAAATTATGGCGTGCGTTATGATATTACAAAACGCATGGAA
>JAYTBK010000199.1:0-1650 GCA_043737035.1 Bacteroidota bacterium
CTTTGCCATATTTCATTACGTAATCATATCGGTTATAACCCGCAAACACTTCGTCTCCCGCGTCAGCACTTAATACTACGGTTACTTGTTGTTTCGCCATTTTACAAACCAAGGTTGTTGGTATAGCGCTGCTATCGGCAAAAGGTTCATCGTAATAGTAAGGCAGTTCGTTAATTAATTCGAACGCATCTTTCTCGTTGCATTCAAATTCACGGTGCTCTGTGCGCAAATGCTCTGAAATTTTCCTAGCGAATGGCGCTTCATTTAAACCGATCTCAGGAACTGCGATTGTAAAAGTTTTTAATTGCAATGAGCTGTTTTTTTGCAACAAAGCGGCAAGGCATGTACTGTCGTAGCCGCCGCTTAAAAAAACACCAACGGGTACGTCGGAAACCATTCTATAATTAAAAGCCGACGTCAAAATTTTCTCAGTTTCTGTTTTTGCTTCTTCAAAGGATATGCTAAGCTTGGGTTTATTGTAGGCATCACTCACATCCCAATATTTAGTGATCGAAAACTGAGGTTCGGAAAGAGAAAAACTTAAATAATGGCCCTGCTTTAATTTATAACAGTTTTTAAAAATGCAGTTTGGCGCCGGAACGTGCCCGTGTTGAACAAATGAAGCTACAGCATCGTTATTTAATTCTTTTTTAAAATGAGGATGCTGGTGAAAAGCTTTAAGCTCAGAAGAAAATAAAAATAAACCTTCGTTCCAATAGTAGTATAACGGTTTAACCCCTACTCTATCGCGGGCAATAAAAATCTTATTGCTGCATGTATCATATACGGCAAAAGCGAACATCCCAATAAATTTATCCAAACATTTTATTTGCCACTCCGCAAAAGCATGTAAAATTACTTCGGTATCGGAATTGCCAATAAATCGATGACCAAGTAAAAGAAGTTCATCTTTGATTTCCGCATGGTTATAAATTTCACCGTTATATGTTATCCATAAGTTTTTATATTGCATTGGTTGTTTACCGGCGTTGCTTAAATCAATAATACTAAGGCGGCGGTGACCTAAACCTACCATTGCATTTTTAATTGGAAATAGTTCATATCCCGAGCCATCCGGTCCACGGTGAGCAAGTGTATCGGTCATTTTTTCTAAAATTTCCGGCGAAGAATTTTTATTAAAATCAATCAATCCGGTAATTCCACACATATAAACAAATATTAAATTAAGCGTCTTCTAATTTTTGCTTAGATGCTTTTTTAGATCCACTGTACATTTCAAATTTTAGCAATTTGCATTCGAGTGAACCATTAAACAACGTGATTTTTTTACTGGGGTGCAACCCGATATGTTTGATGGCTTCCATGTTTGACGTAATGAGGCATGCTGTCCAACCACCAAAATCTTTTTTTAGTTTATCGCCAATTTGTTTATAAAAAGCATTGGTATCTTCCATTTTCATCCTTTCATCATACGGTGGATTTAAAAGAATAGTACCTTTTGGTTTGGTTGGCATCGTATCAAAAAATGAAATTTGCTGGTAATTGATCACATCATCTACTTTGGCAACGGCTGCGTTTCGTTTTGCAATTTCCAAAGGCTTTAGATCAATTACCAGCAAATTTCATTTTTTGATACGATGCCAACCAAACCAAAAGGTACTATTCTTTTAAATCCACCGTATGATGAAA
>JAYTBK010000200.1:0-1646 GCA_043737035.1 Bacteroidota bacterium
ATCAAATCTTCTGATATCACGAGTTACTGTTGTAAGTTCTGCGTTTGTTTTTTTAAAATCCATTTTACTTTTGATTAAGATTACTTTTTATTTTCACACAACTCTCATAAACAGTTTCTGCTTTTGGCAAATAACTGCTTTTAGGGTACAAATCTACTAATTTTAAATAACTTTCCATAGCTAAATCTAATCTTTCTGCTTTTTTGCTTTCCAAACTATTAATGGCCAATAAATAATAGGCGTTAATAGTAACTAGTAGTATCTCGTCGTTATTTCGCGATTCCGGAAAATCCTTTATAAAGTTTTTTGCCGATACAATGGCCGCTTTATAATCGGTGATATTAAAATACTGTTTAGTGATGTCGTATTCTTTATGCTCTAATTTTCCGCGTAACAGATCCGAAATTTTATTACACGAATCGATTCGGCTGCTTTCAGGGAACTGATCCACAAAATTTTGTAGTTCCGCCATCGCGTTTTTAGTATCTGTTTGATCGAGTTTGTAAATTGGCGAATTCAGATAATAGCAATACGCGTTCATAAACAGGCATTCCTCGGCGTGTTTGCCGGCTGGAAAACTCCTGTAGTAATTTTTAAAATGGTATTGTGCTAGTGCGTGATCGCCTTGATAATAATTGCAATACGAAAAACAATAATAGATCTCTTCGGCTTTATCTGTGCCTTTATAAACCGGAATCAGTTCCTCGTAAAGGGCGGTAGCTTTTACGTAATTGCCTTTAGCATAATACTCATTGGCACGTTGTAACTTGAGCTCATAATTGGAGCTTTTAAGCAATTTGTTGTAGCCGTCGCAAGCTGTTAACAAAAATGTAAAGACAAAAATTATAGTTAAAACACGAAATTTCACATTACAAAAATAAAAAATAAAAGATACTAAAAACGTTAAAAATATAGTTTACTTCGACTTTTTCCTAAGACGAATATTCCCAAAAAAGTCGAGTACCTTTTTAAATACGTCAAAATAAAGGGTGATCATTAAACTCAAACTCATTATCCAAATAACCAACACATTAAACCAAAATGTTGGTACCATATTCCCTAAAAACCTTTTGTTAGGCGCGTAAAAATGCGCTCCACCAAAATTTGATTCTGTTGGGTCGGCAAAAATAGGGTCAACGCGTTGAATTAACCTTCCATCTTTTTCCAGACAAGCTTCTCCGCTAATATCGTTGGCATTACGTACCAATTGCGAAAGGCTTTCGTTTTCATATTCTTCCTGCAATTTAATAAGGTTATCATTTCCTAATTTTTCCCTTAGTGCATGTACCACTTTTTCGCGTTCGGCTCTTTTTTTATTTTGCCGAATTACATAATGCTCGTTTATTTTATCAAGGTATAACCTAAGCGAGGCAGCAACTTCGGGCGTATATTGTTGAGCGTTTAATTTATCAATGTTTTCAAATTTATATTTGTTCTTTAAAAAGGATTGTTCTTTAAGAAGCTCAAATTTTAATAAAGCCAAATCTTTATTGGTTTCGTCTTTCTTTAAATATTCTTTTTGCTCGCGTGTAATTTTGCTCATCTTAAGCTCAAGCTTTGGCTTCCAATAAACTTTTTTATACTCGGCAATGCTTATAGCTTTATCGTATTTATAAAAATTGTTATAGTATTCATTTTCTTTAAAT
>JAYTBK010000201.1:0-1645 GCA_043737035.1 Bacteroidota bacterium
GTTAACGCGCTTTCAGAGAAAGTAAACGCGCAGGAAGCTGAGATCTTCCCGAACCCGGCTGCGGACTATTTTGAAATAAAGACGGCACAGCTAAATAGTCCTTCCTTAAAAACTCGCTATGCCTTGTTGATAAAGAGTTCTTAAACGTATTTGATGTTGTTTTTCCATTGTTTTTCTTTATAAGCGATTAAAAACCAGCGGAAATGCAAGGAAAAATCGTTCATAACCCTCAATCAGATCTTTTCAAAATATCATTAAAAGATATTATCTCAGAAAAAATTGATCTTGTTCAATTAACTCACAAAATTACCTGGACGGATGTTGAGGTTCACTTCGGGCCACTGTATTCGGTCAACGGCCGACCAAGCGTACCAACCCGAACTATGGTCGGCCTTTTGCTTTTAAAAAGCATGTTCAGTGTCCCTGATGAAGACCTGATCCCTTCCTGGATTCAAAACCCTTATTGGCAATACTTTTGTGGCGAACAATATTTTAGAGATACTGGGCCCTGCGATCTAAGTGATTTGGTCCACTTTAGAAAACGCATAGGAAAAGAAGGTAGCGAGTATATTTTAAAGCTTACTGTTCAAATTCATGGCAAAGATGCCTTTGGAGAATCACAGGTCATTTGCGACACAACCGTTCAAGAGAAAGATATAACCTTTCCTACTGACGCAAAACTTTACTATGCTATTATTGAACAATGCTGGAAAATAGAGAAAGACAATAAAATAAAACTACATCAAAGCTTTAAATTTTTAAGTAAAGCGATGCGTTTAAAACTTAGGTTTACACATCATCCTAAGAAGAAAAAGCAAGCCAGGCACGCTCTTAAAAAATTGAAAAGTTTTGCGTATAAATTAATACGACAATTAAAGGCTGCGATGAATGATAAACAAAATAGTTTCTATGCAGATAAATTTATGTTGTTTACCAGAGTACTACAACAGCAGAAGCAAGACAAGAACAAAATTTATTCTTTACACGAGCCAGACGTTTACTGTATGGCAAAAGGTAAAGAAAATAAAACTTACGAGTTTGGTTGTAAGGCTTCCATAGCGCTAACAAAAAGCACAGGTATTATTGTAGGGGCTACGACCTTTGAGAAAAATACTAATGATCTTTACACAATAGAACAAACCCTAAAGCAAATAAATTACACTACTGATAAACTACCCGAGGAATTAATTTGTGACAGAGGCTACAGAGGCAAAGCTAAAATCGGCGAATGTAAAATTAGCATTCCCAAGCCATTACCTAAAAGCACTAGCAGATACCAAAAACAAAAAGTTCGCCTCAAATTTAGACGTAGGGCCTCAATCGAGCCTGTAATTGGTCATTTAAAATACCAGCATCGAATGGCCAGAAACTTCTTGAAAGGCAAGCTGGGAGATTTTATGAACTGCGTGCTCGCGGCGGCGGGCTTTAACCTAAAGAAGATGCTGCGAAAGCTAGCATCTTCTTTACACTGCCCATTAAAAGTGGTTTACCGTTACTTCTTTGCCGTAATTTTACCGACTAAAGAAGTGGCTTTTTAAGGAAGGACTACATAGTCCACCTTTTCAATGTCTACGCCTTCCCCAGTATTGTTATCCGTGGCGGTGCGCCCTGGGTGAGTTTTCTGCAATGCTTCTGCCAATATTTT
>JAYTBK010000202.1:0-10503 GCA_043737035.1 Bacteroidota bacterium
GAACTTGGCGAGCTCGGCAAAGATGTTTTTTATTATTACGGTTTGGGGTGCCGTAGCGTTGGTAAAGTGTTTGTTCCTGAAAATTATAATTTCGATTTACTGTTCGAGTCGCTGTTTTCGTATAATTACGTTGCCAATAATAAAAAGTACTTTAATAACCACGAGTACAACCGCGCCATTTACCTGCTCGATCAAATTCCGTTTTTAGACAACAATTTTTTTATGATCACCCAAAATGCTTCAATGCACGCGCCAACTGCTGTATTATACTACGAAACATATACAAATGAAACCGCTCTTGTTGAAAAGATTGACTCAGAAATCGAAAATTTGCAGTGCATAGTTGGTAATTTTGATAAGTTTAAAAAACGTTGCATACCTTTTGGTCACTCGCAGTTTCCTTTATTAACTGATTTTGCCGACGGTATTAATACAATAGATTTTTTAAGCGGACTTTAATTTATACATTTATAAAACTTTGCTTTTAACCACGCGCCATATTTTATTAGTATTACTGCTTACATTTTGTGTGCTAAAAAACAAAGCCCAAACGGTTACGTTATTTGATAAAACTGATGGCGTTTCAAATGTATTGCTGCCCAATGTTTTTACACCGAATTACGATAGCATTAACGATGTATTTAAGCCCATACTCGATGAAATAATCGAAATGGATTTTACCATTTTTAATCGCTACGGCAATTTAATTTTCGAAACCAAACGACTTCACGGGTTTTGGGATGGCCGAACCACAAGCGGCGAACCATGCACCGATGCCGTGTACTTTTGTGTTTTGAATGCCGTTGGAGCCGACGGTAAAAAATACAAAGAAAAAACTTTTGTGCAATTGTTTTCCAACGGATATAATAAGTAATAACAATTTTATCGGTAAATAAAATATCGTTCACGTACAATTCCATTCATTTTAAAGGAATTCAAAAAGTTAGCCTCAATGCCTTGCCAGGAAAAATACTCGCGGTAATAGGAAAAAGCGGAAGCGGAAAAACGACACTGCTTAAATGCATTTTCGGACTTGAGGATTTAACATCAGGCGCAGTTTTTATTAACAACGACGCGGTACTCGGGCCGGCTTATAATTTAATTCCAGGACATCAGTCGATGCGATTTGTAAGTCAGGATTTTTACGTTTTAGATAACCATACGGTTGAAGAAAACATTAAAGATAAACTCGCGGGTTATAAAGATGACTATAAACAAAAACGATCTAATCAATTGTTGCGTTTGCTCGACCTTACGGCGTTAAAAGATTTACGTGCTATTACTTTGTCGTCTGGACAAAAACAGCGTGTAGCAATTGCACGATCTTTAGCGGAGTTTCCAAAAGTGTTATTGCTCGATGAACCTTTTAGCAATTTGGATTTGCCTTTGCGTGATAAAATATTTACTTACATCAGGCAACAAGCCAAAAAAGAAAATACGGCTGTTATTTTAGTGACGCATCAACCCGAGGAAGCATTACGTTATGCGGATGAAACAGCGGTAATGGAAAACGGAAAACTGATTCAGCATGACGACACTTTTAAAGTTTATTATCATCCAAAAAACAAACACGTGGCGGCATTAATGGGCAGATATTTTATTTTGGAAGAAAAAGATTTATTATCTACGAAAGTAAAATTATCGAAAGAGCAAATTTACATTCGCCCAAATCAGTTGCAGATTGTTGATTCAAAATCATCGGCACAACTTGCCGTAACAGTAACAAACATTTTTTTTAACGGCTATGGTTTCGAGTATTTTGCGGAAACTAAAAATGGTAACGCAATTTACTTTTATTCGAAAGATAGCTCCGTTAAAATTGATGATACCGTTTTATTAAAAGTTAATTGGTATTAAATAAAATATTTTTTAGTGTTTAGGATGTCATTTATTTGATTGTATCTAAAATTATCAAGGCAAAATTATAAGATGTGGGGGGTCGTAGAATTACAGTAAAACGCAATTACTACAAAAACAAAAAAGATTGATTTAAAAACGCGCGCTGTAATTTGTTAACTCTTTATAACCCTGTCTTTTATTTTTTGTGCCGGGTTTCCCTGATAAACGCTGAATGGTAAAAGGTGTGTGGTTGCAACACTGTTAACTGTTAAAACCGCGTGGCTCCCAACTTTTACTCCGGGGCAAACCACGCATTTGGCGCCAATCCACGCACCTTCTTCAATTGTAATATTTCCAACAATTAAATCAAATGCTACTTTGCGGTAATGGTGGTTTCCGCACAACAACATTGCTCCTTGCGATACACAACTGTTATCGTGTAATACAACAATGCCGAGGTTATCAATCCAAACGCGCTCGCCAATCCAAACATGATTTCCAATACGCAAGCGCCATGGATATTTTACGTTTACAAATGGTTTAATCACAACCCCTTTTCCAATTTTTGCGCCGTATAGCCTCAGTAAAAACAGCTTAAACGAACTTACCGGAAAGGCCGAGTTAATAAATGTTGCGTTTATAATATACCACGTTATACGCTTAATGGAACTGCCACCTTTTTTGTACCAGTTGTTATTAAATTTAGAAAGATCGGTTTTTAGTTGCATAACGGTTTACTTAATGCTGTCGCATAAACAATTTGCCATAGCAGGCAACAATTTTAAATCGTTAATATAAGTTACGGTATCGTTATCTTCAGCAACGAGTTCATACCTCAATGTTGTATTTTTTTTCGGTTGCAAATAAAAATATCCGTAAGGTTTTTTGTGAACATCGCTTAAATCATAATTTACTTCCATTTGATTTAATGTGGCTTTGAATCCGGCTTTCGTCAGCACAAGACATTGCAATTTGCACTCCGCTTTTTTACCGATTTTTAGAGTTTGGTGGCTCAGTTCGAGCATCTTCAATTCGTTGGGGCCTGTACATCCTTTTTTATTGAGGATCATAAATAAAATAATACTACCCGGAATAAAACCTATTAAAAAAAAACGGAACCGTTGCCAGAAAGACATAAATTATTAAAATATTGAGTTATAAATTTTTGAGCTTAAAATTATATTCGAAAATTATTTTATTCATCATTCTTCAAATAAATAATTCAATAATTAGCGTTACATAGCTGCCATTAATAAATTAATATCTTTAAAGGGAAGGTTAAATGTATCTCCTAAATAGTGGTTGGTTAAAATCCCATTGTAAATGTATACACCGGTCCTTACGCCAACATCTTTTCGTACCAAGCTATCGAAGCCGCCTTCTTCTCCCATTGTAATTAATATTTGTTGAAAAATATTGCTGAATGCGTACGATGCGGTTTTTGCTACACGCGATGGTATGTTTGGTACGCAGTAATGAATAACGCCATGTTTTCTAAATACCGGTTTTGTATGGTTAGTTACTTCTGAGGTTTCAAAAACGCCACCCTGATCGATGCTTACATCAATGATAACTGAACCCGTTTTCATTTCCGCAACCATGTTTTCTGATACAATACATGGCACGCGGCCTTTCGATGCACGTAAGGCTCCAATGGCCACATCGGCTGTTTTTAAATGTTTCTCTAAAACTTTTGGTACAATTACCGAAGTAAATATTCTTGTCCCCAACTGGCTTTGTAAACGCCTTAGCCGCGATGTTGAATTATCAAAAACTTTAACACACGCCCCTAAACCTAAAGCTGCACGTGCTGCAAATTCGCCAACGGTGCCTGCGCCAATTATTACAACTTCGGTTGGCGATATACCGCTAATGCCGCCAAGTATTGCACCTACACCATTATTAGCATTGCTCAACAATTCGGCTGCCACCAAAATGGAAGTGCCACCTGCAATTTCACCCATTGCACGAATAACCGGAAAAATACCCGCATCATCGGTTATGAGATCGAACGCAACACAATTTAATTTTTTTGCGATGAGTTTTTTTAAAAAATCTTCGGGTTGTACCGTCAGTTGCAATGCAGAAAACAGAGTTTGCTTAGTTTGCATTAACTCTATTTCTTCAAGCGTAGGTGGCGCGATCTTTAAAATAATATCGGCTTTAAAAACTTCTTGCGGCGAGTAAACAATTTCCGCGCCTGCATCGCTGTAATCAGTATCTTCAAAATGCGCTGCCGATCCCGCGCTTGCTTCAACTATTACACGGTGCCCGTGGTTTACTAAAAGAGCTACAGCATCTGGTACTAAAGGAACACGGTTTTCCTGAAAAGCCATTTCTTTAGGTATACCGATATAAAGTTTTCCTTTTTTGCGGGCTACTTCAAGCATTTCTTCCTGCGGAGCATAACCGCCTTTGGTAAGAGAAAATAAAACATCCTTTGTCATGTCCATAATGTGAATTTTTTAGTACCCACTTCCGTGGAAACGTGGTGCGTTGCATTTATCCAAACTTTTTTCCGGACGGTAAATTATTCCAATTCTGAGTTCCCAGGTGCGATTATTATACGCAATATTCCCAAACCGTTTTGGTAAAAGATCAGGGTTGTAATGCAACTCTGCAAACGGTTTAAACTTGCTGTAGGTTACAAACTCATAACCAATAGCAACATCCGGACTAAAACTTATTTTTGGTAATGCACCGGCCACTGTGGGATAGATGGTAACCGCTCGTTTTAAATTATATTCTATCCGCGCACCTATCATCCAATACGGTGTTCCGCGATAGCCTTCCCGTAAAAACACTTTAGCGTAATTGTTCCATTGTATATACGAGTAAGCATTAACAGTTGCGGGCCCACGATCGGTTGTAAACGGTGATAAAAACGGATGTTCAACAGCGCCTTTATTGCAATATTCGAGTTCGGTTTGCCACCTGAAATGATCGTATTTTAAAAATTCACCAAGTAAACCTACACTCCAACTCACGTACTCCGATGAACGGTGCGATGGCGCAACAAATTTATTAGCAAAAGTACTATCTGCCGCCGACGTGTTTTTATACCCGTGTCGTGAGGATGTTACTCCCACAAAAATACCGACACCTCGTAAAAATTGCGCCTGAATTTGTATAGCGGAAAACAAAAGTAAGAGGCCCGTTATCAATTTTATTTTCATAGTTTAAGCGCTTATGGTTTCAACAGTTGAATTTACTTTTTTTACAAGACCTTGCAGCACTTTCCCCGGACCAACTTCGGTAAAATGCGTGGCGCCATCAGCAATCATTTGGGCAACAGTCTGTGTCCATTTTACAGGCGCTGTTAATTGTAATACCAAATTCTTTTGTATTTCCTCAGGGTTGGAAACTGCGCTTGCTGTTACGTTTTGATACACCGGGCAAACAGGTTTGTTAAAGGTTGTGGATTTAATGGCGGCTTCCAATTCAATAGCTGCCGGTTGCATTAATGGCGAATGAAATGCACCGCCAACAGGCAATACCAACGCACGTTTAGCGCCAGCGGTTTTCATTTTTTCGCAAGCTATTTCAATGCCTTTAAGCGTGCCCGAAATTACAAGTTGTCCCGGACAATTATAATTTGCTGCAACAACAATATGACCTTGATCTGATACTTCTTTACAAATCGATTCAACAACTGCATCATCGAGATTGAGAATAGCAGCCATTGTTGATGGATTTATTTCGCAGGCTTTTTGCATAGCCAATGCTCTTTTTGACACGAGTTGCAATGCACTTTCGAAACTCAATGTTTTGTTGGCTACCAACGCCGAAAACTCGCCCAGTGAATGCCCTGCAACCATATCAGGCTGAAAGCTATCGCCCAAGGTAGAGGCAAGAATGACCGAATGTAAAAAAATGGCGGGTTGTGTAACTTTTGTTTGTTTGAGTTCTTCATCGCTGCCACCAAACATAATATCGGTTATCTTAAAACCTAAAATTTCATTGGCTTGATCAAATAATTTTTTTGCTGCCCCGGAATTATCGTAAAGGTCTTTTCCCATTCCGGAAAATTGAGAACCTTGTCCGGGGAAAATAAATGCTTTTTTCATTTACGTTGAGGTCGTTTGTTTAATGTATAAATATAAGGAAAAATTGAGAAGCGTTTTTAACCAACTGTTCGTTTTAATAAAATTGTTGATTCGGGTTAATTAAACCGCAATTAAAAAACGTTTTGAACAACTAAGTCACACGCAATTGCGAGTTGTTTATTATTTTCATTTGCAATAGCAGATAATATGGTAAATTCGTATAAACCCGTTTTCTATGAAAGTATTTTTTTTGACAACTTTATTTGCGGAAATAGTAATTTATAGTCATAACAATTAAACCTTGATCTTTCGAACGGGCTGTATCTTATTGAAATTACCGATACGATAAAAGGCAGTAAGTATGAGAAAAAAATAATCATAAATAGATAAGCACCTTGCTGTATAAATGAAACGACTGGCTACATATGTATTCTTTCAGTACGTAAGTTTGCTGGCCATTTCCCAAACGAACCTTGTTTTAGACCCCAGTTTTGAGGTTCACGACACCTGTAATTATAAAATGTGGATTGAAGGAGGAAGGTATTGGCACAGTCTAGATTCATCAAGCAATATTTTTTTGAATCCCTTCAAATGCGGTTCTCCCTATGCAAATATTTGTGCGGTCGACCCTGACGGTAGTTTGCCCTACAATTATGTAACAGGTGGTTTAAGTAAAAAATATCCTCGCACGGGTGATGGATTGTACATCGTACTTTTTTATTTAAGCCCTTCCATTAATCCGGGATATAACAGAGATTATTTAAGAGGCAGGTTAACGGAAAAACTGGTCAACAATAAACAATACTGCGGAAAATTTTATGTGAGCTTATATAAAACAGTTATTTATGGCCTTGACAGATTAGGCGCATATTTGGATGATGGTAGCCTCGATCAGAATAATGAATGCCTTCCCATCCTTAAAACGCCCTCTTTCGAAAATCCTGCTTTTAATATCATTACAGATACAACGGGCTGGACAAAAATTGAAGGCGCTTTTACAGCAAATGGAACTGAAAAGTTTATAACCATCGGTAATTTTTACAGCCATGCAAATACACACAGGATTTTATTTAATCCAACTGCAAACCGGGAAGACACTTATTATTACATAGAAGATGTCAGTATCATTCCTATTGATACCAAAGCCTTCGCGGGTAATGACATTACGCTTTGCCCGGGCGATAGCATTGAGCTAGGCAGGCCGCAGGAAGTGGGGCTTGAGTGTTTATGGTATACCCCTTTAAACGCGGTTCCGTTTAGCAGCAACAGTAATTTTACATTTAAGGCCAAAAAGCCCGGCACCTTTACCTATATTCAAAAAATGGATAACTGCGTGGTGAGCTTTGATACCGTTACGGTTACGGTTGTAGATGATTGTTTCCCTGTAACAATCCCTAACACCTTTACCCCTAACGAAGACGGTGTTAATGATGAATGGCGTATTGAATTGAAAAGTGTGAGTAATGTAAGCTATACTATTTATAACCGATGGGGAAATAGTATCAAAGAATCATTCTTAACTACAAATTCATTTATTATGTGGGACGGCAGAACTACATCAGGTGAGGCAACCCCTCCGGGTATATACTTTTATGTCTTGGAATACACAACCCGCACAGGGGATAAAAAAAAACTGAATGGCTACATTAGTTTGTTCAGGTAATATAAATTTAAAATTTACAAAATGAAAAAAATCATAACTTTACTAAGTTTCTTGGCGCTGGCGGTTAGCGGATATTCCCAAACAAAACTTTGGGGCACGGCTTCGGAAGGCGGACTATACAATGCAGGGGTTATATTTTCTACCGATCCATCAGGAAGCAATTATACCGTTGAACACCATTTTGTTAAACAGGATGGCTCCGATTCAAAAACATCAAACCTCACAGAAATTTCAGGGAAATTATACGGCGTCCTTTCGGAAGGAGGAAATTTTACTAAAGGGTTGTTATTTGAATTTGATTTGACAACCAGTGCATTTACTATTAAGCACCATTTCGACCAGCTTTCAGGCTATCCCGGTGGAGGTTCTTTGCTTTTAGGGCAGGATGGCAAACTTTATGGTTTGGGAAGAGGAGGGATAAATAACCAGGGGGTAATTTACTGTTATGATCCCGCTACAAACCTCTATACAAAAAAAACGGATCTTAGTTCCTTAACCGGCACCTATCCAGGTGGTTCATTAATTCAACTATCTAGCGGATTAATGTATGGTTTAACCTTAATGGGCGGTACAAATAACCTGGGAACTTTGTTTCAGTACGATCCTACAGCTAATACTATTACAAAAAAAGCAGACTATACCAGTGTTGCAACGTGGGTGAGGCCTAATAGTGAGCTAACCCTTGCCTTAAATGGAAAAATATATGGGACAACACCGGGCGGTGGAACAAACGGCATGGGAACCATTTTTGAGTTTAACCCCGCTACGGATTTTTTTACCAAGAGGTTCGATTTTTCAACTTCCATAAACGGGGTTAATCCCATGGGTTCTTTGATAGAAGCCGCGAACGGAAAATTGTATGGTGCGGCTGCTGGTGGAACAAACTTTAATTCGGGTGTTTTATTTGAATTTGATCCGGTATCCTTTACCTACCAAAAAAAATATGATTTAGCATTGGTGGATGGGAGATTACCGACCGGTATTTTTTTGAATGGGCTGGGTGGTTTACTCTATGGCCTAACCAACAGTGGAGGAACCAAAAACGGCGGCTCTTTGTTTAGTTTTGATCCTGTTACCGGCACCTTTGTAAAAAAAATAAATTTAGGTGGCAGTCAGACCATTGGTGCGCGTCCAAATGGAGGTTTGATAATAGCAAGCGATGGGAACTATTATGGAATGACCATTGCAGGTGGCTCCGGTGGAAAAGGGACACTATTTAAATACGATCCTGTTACTGCCTTGGCCATTCCAAAATATCATTTTAATGAAGCCTTAAATGGAAAAACGCCGGTCGAACAACTGGTAATCGCACCTAATGGAAAACTATATGGTGGCACAAGCCAGGGCGGGGCTTTTAACCGGGGCGTTCTGTTTGAATTTGATCCTGTAACCCATATTTACATAAAAAAACTCGATTTTGATACCATTAACGGCCTTTCGTATGGTGTTTCTATGATGAGGTCTGTAAACGGTAAATTATACGGCACATGTGAATATTGCGGAACAAATGGCGGTGGAATTTTGTTTCAATACGACCCCGCCACTAATATTTATATTAAAAAAATTGATTTTGGCATCACGTCCATCGGACATTTTCCTACAGGCACGCTCATAGAGGCGAGTGATGGTAATTTATATGGTTGCCTGCACGGATTTCTAGGTGGTGCGGCAGGAGCCCAACCCGGAGACGGAGATGGAATGGTATACCAATATAATAAAACCAATAATACGGTTACGCCAAAAATTGATTTCTTGAATCAAAACGAAGGTCGCCCTTTAAGTAGTCTGGTTCAAACCGCCGACGGAAAAATTTATGGCACAACAACCGACAATTATTTTGATGTTAATGCCGGTTCCGTTTTTCAGTTTGATCCTGTGCTAAACAATCATATTTTCACGGCTAATTTTTTAAGCAGTAGTTGGGGCGGCAGACCCACAGCGTTAATTAATGGCAATAATGGTAAACTTTACGGCATAGCAAAAACCACACCTAGTAATTACACCAGCGTTTTATTTGAATACGATCTAATATCCAACTCGATATTGAATAAGGTAAATGTTAGCCAAAATTTAGGTTTTTTAGAGACTTTCAATTCCATATCACTTGCTGCGGACGGCATTGTTTACGGAGTTACTATCTATGGAGGTTCAAAAGATTCAGGATCGGTATTTCGATTCAATCCATCCACAGGAATAGTAACCACAATAATAAATTGTGATAAAGCAAAAGGTTATCGGCCACTGGGAGCTTTGCTCGACCCGGATATGATTACAGGAGTCAAAAAAATAAACAATTTAAATTCATTAGTCGTTTACCCTAACCCTAACAACGGCTCATTTACTATTAACCTCGAAAGTATAAAAACAAAAGGCCCTGTTACGGTCACTATCTGTAATGTCCTTGGGCAAGAAATGGTGACAAAATCCGGAAATATTTATAATAATTTAATTGAAGTTAAGGAAGCAGAATTGCAGCCAGGTGTATATTTTGTAAAATTAAGACAGGAGAATACCTTCATTGGTCAAGGAAAATTTGCGGTCGAATAAAAAGCAACCCCTAGGCGGCAAGTATTAAACTATAATACTCAATCCGTCGCACCCTTTACTTAAGTAGTAACGTCTCATACTTAAGTATTAATGCTCCATACTTAAGTAATAACTCCTCTTACTTGATTAATAACTCCTCTTACTTAAGTTTTAATGGCTCATACTTAAGTTTTAATGGCCCGTACTTAAGTTTTAATGGCTCGTACTTAAGTTTTAATGGCTCGTACTTAAGTTTTAATGGCTCGTACTTAAGTCATAGTGGCTCGTACTTAAGTCATAATGGCTCGTACTTAAGTTTTAGTGGCTCGTACTTAAGTTTTAGTTGCTCGTACTTTAGTTTTAGTGGCCCGTACTTAAGTTTTAATGGCTCGTACTTAAGTTTTAATGGCTCGTACTTAAGTCATAGTG
>JAYTBK010000203.1:0-4416 GCA_043737035.1 Bacteroidota bacterium
CCATTCCTGCAAGTGGCACTATGACAACCGTGCAAGCCTTTGCACAGCACAACGCAATGGTTGGCTCACAGCGTAGTGGTTTAGTAACGCCTTTTCCGCTTGGTACGCTCGTTGGAGGCGATAAAAAAGATGTTATCATATCAAACCAAATTTACACTACCGCCAACAGAGTAATAATTTATGGATGGCATACAAGCGTTGGTAATCCTATACAGCCATTAACCAATGTGCATGCCGATACGTATATGGATTACAGTCACGGTATGCGTTTCGTGCAAAATAGCGTACAGTATAATGGCAGCGCTACTACAATTAGAGCCATGTTGCAATCATCGACTCAGTATGTTTTATTAAGCGACGAAGGTGTAATTAGCCAACCGCAATATCCATATAGTACTCCTTTAACTTCGCTGGCAACGCCTAAGTCGTTTGCTGTATTAAAAAATGGCGCAACTTCGCTCGAATTAAAAGTAAGAAATGATAACAATGCAACACACTATAAAATATACCTTAGTAATAATGGCGTTGCTTTTAATTCGCCTATTTTGTTAGCCAAAAACAGCTTAACGTTAACGGGTTTAACGGCAAACCAAGTTCAATATGTAAAAATTGCGGCCTATAACTCAACGTATTCCGTTACCTCTTCAAACAGCGAATTATTGGCTGCAACGCCTTCTGTTGCGCAAGATTCATTACTAGTAGTTAACGGATTTGATAGGGTAGTGAGTGGCAACACATTCGATTTTATAAAGCAACACGCTGCCTCTGCCTTTGCTTTAAATCATTTATTTTTCTCGGCTACAAATGAAGCTGTGCAAGATGGGCTTGTTAACCTCGGAAATTTTAAAGCTGTAGATTGGATTTTAGGTAAAGAAAGTACAAGCGATGAAACCTTCAATAGTGCAGAGCAAACATTAGTTGCAAATTATTTAAAACAGGGCGGAAAGCTATTCGTAAGTGGTTCTGAAATTGCGTGGGATCTTGATTATAATGGCACCGTGGCCGACAAAAGTTTTTTTAGCACGTTTTTAAAGTCGGCTTATGTAGCTGATGCACCTAACGGTTTAGGATCTGCCTTCTATAAATGTGTGAAAGTACCGCAAAATAGCATTTTTAGTTTTAGTGATACAATCAATTATGATAACGGAACGCATGGTACTTTTAATGTAGATTACCCGGATGTTATTTCCGCAGTTAATGGAAGTTCGGTGACTTTAAAATATACAAACACGGGCGCTAACGGAGCTGGAGTTTATTTTGGCGGAATGTTTCCAGGTGGAACAGTGGCCGGTAAATTAGTGTACCTTAGTTTTCCTTTGGAGAGCGTGTACGATGCAACTAAGCGAACTAGTTTATTATATGATGTTTGGAACTATTTTTATTCTGCGCCAACCGCTACTATTACACCGCCTTCGTCAACAGGCATTAAAAATTATAATGACGTTAATGCAGATGTAAACATTTACCCAAACCCTGCAAATGGCTACTTGCAAATAAAAAGTTCGGAGTTAATTCAATCAATACTAATTACATCTGTTGATGGAAGTATGATACAGAAATATAGTGGTTCGAGCACCGTTGAAGTGTTAAACATTTCGGCATATCCACCCGGAATTTATTTTGTTACCGTACAATCCTATAACAGTTCAACAACAAAAAAAATAATTAAGGAATAATATTTTTTTTAATGCTTAGTTATTTTTTTAGCATTTGTTTACGGTAACGATAATCTTCCAACAATAAATTAATATCGGTAATTAATCTCGTCACTTCCGTGCTGTCCGTACCATCATAAAATCCGCGTAAATGCATCTCTTTATCAACCAAAGCAAAATTTTGAGTGTGTATAAAATCGTCTTTATCGCCATTTCCGTTTTCCGCATTAAGTAAATAACCTTTACGCGCCATGTAATACAGATCTTTTTTTTGTCCCGTTAAAAATAGCCATTGTTTATTTTTAACTCCGTGCAGTTTTGCGTATTCTAGTAATTGCATTACAGAATCTTCTTCGGGTAACACCGTATGTGACAAAATTAATACATTGTTATTTCCATAAAAGGTATGATAAACGCGCTCCATTTGCGAACTCATAATTGGGCAAATTGATTTACATGAAGTAAAGAAAAAATCGACCACAAAAATTTTTCCCTTAACGTTTTGCTCACTTACGCTCTCGTTGTATTGGTTGGTAAACAAAAATGGCATTACTGTATGATATACCGTATCATGGGTTTTATTGTTTCGTTTAGGTCCAAAATACGGCAACTGCCTCAACGGTTTGTGTTCTTGTTTATTTAAAATAAACCAAGCTAAAAATACTGCAGGTACAAGTAATAATAGCCAATAATAATTACCTTTATTGTTCATTTTACAAAGGTATGATTAAAGATACGGGAGCCAAGAAAAAAAGTATTAGTGCTGAGTTGGGTTTTGGTAATAAAAATTATAACCGTTCCGTTAGATTTTTAAATCAGGACGGAACGGTAAACATTACACGAAAAATTTCGGATAAACACATTGGTTTTGATATTTACCATTGGTTGCTCAGCATTAGTTGGAAACATTTTATAACGTTAGTATTTATAAGCTACATTTTTGTAAACACTATATTTGCCTTGGTTTATTTTTTGCTTGGTGCAGATAAATTTGGCGGTTTAAGTGCCGGCGGCCACTCCGATCATTTTTCGCAACTGTTTTTTTTCAGTGCCCAAACCCTTACTACCGTTGGCTATGGGCATATTTATCCTACCGGTATTTTGACGAGTTCTGTTTCGGCTATTGAGTCGATGCTTGGTTTAATGGGTTTCGCTTTGGTAACCGGTATACTTTACTGAAGATTTTCAAAACCTAAGGCCGATTTGAAATACAGTAATAACGCTGTTATTGCACCCTATGGAGACATTAAGGGCTTTATGTTTAGGGTTGCCAATGCCAAACAAAATGAATTGATTGAAACGGAGTGTAAATTGGCCCTTGCCATAAATAACGAAGAAACTAAACGAAGGGATTTTCATTTTTTAGAACTTGAACGCAGTCAGATTAATTTTTTGCCGTTCACCTGGACGGTTGTTCATCCCATTGATTCATCGAGCCCGCTCAATAATGTTACCGAATTGCAATTAGAGGAACGCGATGCTGAATTTGTAATTTTGATCAAGTCCATTACTGACACATATTTTCAAACGGTTTACTCGCGGATGTCGTATAAACCAAAAGAGATTGTTTGGAATGCCAAATTTCCCCCGATGAAGCAAACACCTTATAAAAATGGCGCAATTGCAATAAATCTCGCTGATCTGCATGACATTCAAAAAGTTTGAAATTAAGCTGACGATAATTAATATCACTTTTAAACGGGTAGATTTATTGGTATTAATTGGTAAATAATATTGTTTTTACAGAACTGTTCGAAACTCCGCTTACACATTTTACATAGCTCTGGTTGATGATGATTTAGATAATAGGTTAATGTTTTCCGAAGCATTAGAGAAATTCCCTGAAGTGAAATTAGATAGCCTTGAAGATGGATTTAAATTGATGGAATTTTTTTAAACAACTTCTATTTTACCGGATGTGCTTTTTGGATTTAAATATGCCCGAACAAAGTGGCAGAGAATGACTATCTGAAATTTTTAAAATCGAAAAACTAAAAAATTTTCCTGTTCTGTTTTTTTAACTTACAACAAAAAAGATGTTGATGATACGTGTGAATTACAAGTAAATTTATATGTTACAAAGCCTAGCTCGTTTACTTCTATACAAAATATAGCAGATGAAGTAATAAAAATTAATTGGGTGTTATTTCAGCCTCACTCTTCACGATCAACATTTTTGATAACCCAACTGTTTACAAATATAATCGGGAACTCCATTAAATATAAAAAAGATAACGAACCCTGCAAAATAGAAGTAACCTTTAAAATGGCCGATCAGTCGACGCAGGATGATCTAAAATTTTTGTTGACGGATAAATACGTTGAAATAAAGATTTGCGAAAACCGAATTTGCTTTGATCGCGGGCATAATGAAAAAATATTCGTCTTCTTTCAACGCTTACATTTAAAAGAAAAATACTCAGGCACAGGCACGACCTTTCCATCTGTAAAAAAATTGTTGCAAATCATACAGGGTTTATTTCAGCTAACGGAGAAAAAGGTAAGAGCGCTTGCTTCTGCATTTATTTTCCTTATAAAAATAGTAACGTTTAATTTTGTCGTTGCCCGTTACTGTATCTGTAATGGCCAATAATTTTGCATTCAAACAAACAATCTGCTATCTGTTGTCCCGTACCAATATTGTGTACCACCAAATAATTTGTGCCTGAACTGTTCTTTAAATTTACAACCATTCCAATGTGTGCGGCATCTTTAATCCCCATTTTTTAGGGTAACTTTTAAAATGGGTTTGCATGTCAAT
>JAYTBK010000204.1:0-4413 GCA_043737035.1 Bacteroidota bacterium
GTGTCCCCAAGTATCTCGGATATTTCTTTATGAAGTTGTCTTGCCTTTGAGTAAAAGTCTGCCCATTGTTGCTTGTCCCACAACGAAGGACCACCAGGGTCACTCCAGTCAAGGCTTTCACAATATAATTTGTTAAGATCCAGTACTTTTTCACTCGTTGTCTTTGGTAATTTAATTCTTGCCTCTTGACTTACCTTTCCATTTAGGTCAAAAATCTCAGCATCTAATGTCCCCACATCATATTTTTCATATGCAGCATCGTTGTCAGCCCAAAGACAGCCACCGCAATTGTAGTCGAAAAAGAACCGAAGTCTATATTTTGGATTTTTCATGATGCTCATAAACTTGTAAGTCGAAATTTGTTTTTCAGTTGGATGTCCCGGCGGCTTAGTTATAACGTTTTCGCGGCTTGCTTCGGCCGAATTGGAACCGTTGTCTACCGAAATGTTTAAATAAAGATACCATGTTGCTAGGCAATTGCAAAGAAAAAATTAATAAAGTTTCTACCGCTTTTGCAATTGCTTTGTTGTCTGCTAGGCTGGAGCAAGCCGTGTGTTACCAGCAGTTATTATTGTCAAGCTGCTAGTTCTCGTCGTTTTGTTGTATGGGTTTGTCAAATTCAAAAATGCTTTTTCTGTCGGCTTTTGAGTGAAGAAAAAAGTCGTGCATATGACTCCATTTAATAGGAATAGTCGTTGAGAAAAGTCGGCAGTTAATATTCTCCGTATTAACTTCAATGCAAATGGAATTAATATCTAATTCATAGCATTCAGAATATGTTGAGTGCGCTGGGTTTGGAAAAGTGTCTTTATACTCAATGTTGTAAGGAGGTTGAAAATATCTTATTAGTGCTGCCTCGGTAAAATTTATCACTTGTTGTTCTTTTAGTCCATCGTATAAAACAGTTTTTGTTACCTTATTTAAATGTTCTGTATTTTTTAACCTTTCATCTTCACTTATCTTCATTCCCCCATATGTACTAGTCAAGAGTATTTGCTCAAAGCTTGTAAGTATAAGCCAAATCTCGCAATCTGGATTTTTAATAATTGCTTCGGAATATATTCCTTGAAGAGTCGAGTGACTTTGAAGTCTGTCGGGTGCAGTTCTTGCTCCATTAACACCATAAGATTGTCCAATATATAGAACTTCAAGGTCAAGATGTTTTGTCAAATGATGCCCCAGTGACTGAAGTAATGCAGCTGTTTTACCGTGTAATAATATTTCTCCGTCTTTCCGCAATTCAAATAAGTTATGAGGGTAATTAGACGTTAATTTAAAGTCAATTGTTCCATATGTGTTAGGGATTTCGAATTCTATATTTTCAAAGGTGTCTTGTCTTTGAATTTTAAATGCAAAAACTAGTTTATCTTTGTCAACAATAAATTTTTCTGTATCGATTAAAATTCTCGGTCGTCTGCAAATAAAGTATATATGACAGGGATTATCTGCTGTGAAATAATTAAATTCTCCAACACGCTTTAAGTCGTCCTGTTGAAGCACCATTGTATGTGTCAGGTGCATATTGAGTGCAAATTCAGATATGTATTTCCGTATCGTCATAATTGCTGGTAACTAGCATATATGATTTACTTTCTTCCACATATTTGGTGTTTTTCACCAAGTATGATTAGGTTTTTAAATACAAGCCTATATTAAAATTATTTTTTTTAGGTTGTCAAATGTAAAAATACTCTCTAATCCAATCAATTAAATTGCTTTAAAATTTGATCGTTTTAAATTTTAGTTCCAACCTTAATGCAGAATTGTATATTGCAAAAAAGTATTCGTTAAAATCCTAATATAACTTTTCTTCCTCCGCCTCCAATACCTCATAGTAAGTTGCGCTGGCTGGGTCGGCATTATAAATATACGCAACCACGTGGCATTTGGCGCTCATGTATGTTCCGTTAACCGAAAAGTTAGGGTACGTTTTTATAATGGAGTCGTTTAATGCGGCTATTGCTGTAAAAACCGTTTCACCCCATGCACTATTAACCGCGCCGCGTAAAACGTGGTTAAATTCATAATTAGGAACGGTTTGTTGCCCTGTTGGCTTCGTATAATCGAGCTGTTCGGCAATAATGCCGTCTTCCGTTAACAACACAACTAATTTGTAAGTGCCGGCATTTGCCGCGAGCGATTTTACGGTAACAATGGTGTTTAAAAGTCCGGTGCCCGAGTTAAACGTATTTTTTATTTTAATTTTAAAAATGGCTGTCTTGCCAAGCTGCGCTGCAACTGCAGTACTCCAGCCCGACCATTGTTTTATAAACGCCGCGGTTCCGTATCCTACGCGGTTTACAAGACCATTTGGGTTTCCTGCAGAGCTATTTCCAAATTTTTGATCGTACTC
This sequence comes from Bacteroidota bacterium, assembly GCA_043737035.1. Classification (GTDB taxonomy): domain Bacteria; phylum Bacteroidota; class Bacteroidia; order B-17B0; family Aurantibacillaceae; genus UBA4416. Next base: position 2,354 of record JAYTBK010000204.1, read on the forward strand.
ATCACCTACGCTTGTTTGAAAATCGGTTGGGTATTGCGCATTTGTTTTTGCAAAAAAACCGGAGTGTATGGCCAATGGAATAACCTTTCCGGGATATTGCGTATGTAAATTTTTTAATTGTATTGCCGCCGCGGGGCAGTTACCGCATTTATGGCCGGTGTAATCTTCCACCAAAACGTTCCGGTAAACCGTTGGTGTGCCGCCTGTTGTGGTTACTGGTGCAGTAGGTTCATTTACATTTTTTACATTATCGCAGCTAAAAACCGCGCCCGTAAGTAAAATAGCCGATGAAATTTTAAAAAATAATTTTTGGATCCGTTTCATTTTTAAATCTTTTAAATTAAAAACTCGATGAGATGCTTAAATTTAAACCGCTTGATGATGGCACAAAACGGCATACGCCACCGGCACAAAAAATCCCTTGGCGCTGACGGCCATAACTAACCGAAATGCGCGTTGGCCCGGTAACATAACCAATGCTTGCGTAATAATAGTGTACGCGTTTTGTTTTGTCGGGATTGTTGTAATTATACTGATCAGCAACTACAAAAAACCAATTGGATGTTGGTGTCCACTCAATTAATTCTGTTACCCACGAGCCGGTATTGTTTGTGATATTAAGATCGCCGTTTGCTTCGTACTGATGGTTTCCGTAACCGTATTTTCCAAAAAAGCCTTGCGTCTCAAAACGAATGGCCGAACCACTTTTATACTTGTAAGTAATATCAACTACACCAATGTTTGAAGTTACATCGGGGTGCTCCGATTTATCGAGCGTATTAAACTGAACAACCGACTGGTTTAAAAACTGGTGCGCATACATTAATGTTACCTTTAATTTTTTTGTAAATTTTTTATTAATCTCAATGCTGATGTCTTTATAATAATTGCTTCCTACATTGCTGTAATTGGTATAATATTTTAAATGTTTTAAAGAATCGCCGCGTGGTTCAAGTCCCGTCGTATCCAGTGCATTACACATACTCGCATTTACGGTAATATCCATACCGTATTTCCCACCCAATACCGTTCCTTTTTTTACTTTGTACTGCGCTTCGGCCATACCGCCAACTTCGCCATTAGGCTGGGAAGCGTAAGGGTAATATGCCATCATCATATAAGAGTGCGGTTTCGTCATCGCAGGTAAATAATTAATCATATCAATCGTGTTTGTAGCGTTTCTATCACTCCTAAAACTCATATTGTCGATCATTTTACCTGAAATCAAAAAAGAAAATCCATTGGTTGCATAAGAGGTAGAAGCAATTACGGCCTGGCCATCTTTATAACTAAAATTATTTTGGTAAGACGGATCATTTATTTTATAGGCATACTCCGCATTAAAATTAAAACCACCTCTTATAATTGTAAACCTGCCGGCGCCATTACCAACGTTTTCAGGCAATACCAAAGTTGGGTCCTGATCATCTTGAAACTTACTGACGAAACTTCCTCCAACAATAACTTTTGTTTTGGATTGAAATGTTGAGTCAAATAACTCGTTGATATTTACTTCGCCGTCGATACCACGAACCACACCCGGCGACAATGAAAAATAAGTACGCTGTTTACCAACCAGTCCTTTTAAACGAATACCTTTTACCGGCGTAAAAATTACACGCATCCCATCAAGTGCATTGTCGTAAAGTAAGCCGCGGTCTTCATAGGCGCGTAATGTTATACCGCTGCCAAACTGCTCATAAAAATTACCAACTGTAATATCAATGTTACTGTGTTTGTAACGGGCAAAACGGTAAGGAATGCCCGAACCTTTGTAGCCCGGCAAATATCCAATTAAAGGAGGATTGTAACTTTCAAACCGCACGCCTGCGGAAAAATTACCAAGTGTATAGTTTACATTTCCGAAAGCATTGTATCTAAAAACTTCCTTTCCGGGATCTGCTTTTATGATCGTATCTTTTTGATAATATGCCGCGTCTATCTGAAAGTTACCGCTCACCGATTGCGGTATACTACTTAGTTGGGCGAGCGATTGGTTGATGAAACAAATACCAAAGCCAAGTGTAAGAAAAGAAATGTTTTTTTTCACAGGATAAAAA
>JAYTBK010000205.1:0-4409 GCA_043737035.1 Bacteroidota bacterium
CTAAACTTGAAAAAAATAATATATTTATAACACAGGGTTTTATTGGTGGCACATCCGAAAATTTTACTACAACACTTGGAAGAGAAGGATCGGATTATACGGCTTCCATACTGGGATATTGTTTTGATGCAAAAAGAGTTACCATTTGGAAAGATGTTCCGGGTGTTTTAAATGCCGACCCAAAATGGTTTAAGCAAACTAAAAAAATTGATGAGCTCTCTTACCATGATGCCATTGAACTAACATATTATGGCGCCACTGTAATTCATCCAAAAACAATTAAGCCGCTTCAAAATAAAAATATTCCATTGTATGTAAAATCATTTCTGCAACCTAATGAAAGTGGAACGGTTATAAAAGATGGAGAAAAAAGATTAAACATTCCATCCTACATCTTTAAAATAAACCAAGTATTGATTTCCATTCAACCCAAAGATTTTTCTTTTATCGCAGAAGATAACCTCAGTGATATTTTTGAATTATTTGCTCGTCATAGTGTAAAAATAAATTTAATGCAGTTATCGGCGATTAGCTTTTCAGTGTGTTGCGATGACCATGAAAATAAGATTCAACTTCTAGTAAATAATCTAACCGTGCATTATAAAGTTTTGTACAACGCGGGAATGGAGTTAATGACCGTAAGATATTACACCCAGCCAACCATTGACATTTTAACCAAAAATAAAATTATACTACTGGAACAGAGGAGTCGGTTCACTGTACAGATGGTGCTGAAAAACGAAATACAATAACTAAATTTATACTTCAGTAAAAAATACCAAATGAACCCTGTTACAGAAAATATTGGCGCGCCACCGGGAACGATTTTTTATAATGGCGAAATACGTGACGAAAAAATTAAAATTACGTTGATAGAGTATAATGCCACCGAATTTTTTGAAGATGTATTTTATGACCTTTCCGATTGCATTTCGCACGTTAAACCGAACATGGTTAAATGGATAAACATTGAAGGTTTGCACCAAGCCGATTTAATTGAAGCATTAGGGAAGTTGTATGATATACATCCACTAACACTTGAAGATATTGTTCACATCGATCAACGTCCGAAATTTGAAGAGTACGATCACTATGTTGTGGCCATTATGAAAATGATACAATACACTACGGAGGTGGAATCAGAACAACTGGCAATTGTTTTGTTGGAAAATACCGTTATATCTTTTCAGGAACCTCAAGGAGGTGATGCCTTCGATATTATCCGTAATCGTTTGCGGGCTGCTAAAGGACGAGTTAGAAAGTTGGGCGCCGATTACTTGGCCTATGCTTTAATGGATGCAGTAGTAGATCTTTATTTTAACGTGATAGAAAAAATTGGCGACCGTATTGAAAAAATTGAAGAAGATATTATCGCAAACTCAGATAAAAAATCGTTATTGGAACTGTATCATTTAAAACGCGAAATGATCTATCTGCGCAAGCAAGTTTGGCCAATGCGCGATTTAATAAATAACATGGTGCGCTCCGAAACGAAATTGATTAACCCAACAAGTGATGTCTATTTGCGCGACTTAACCGACCATGTAACACGTATTATTGACACGGTTGAAACCTACCGCGATTTACTTTCCGGCATTATGGATATTTATTTAAGTACCAATGCAAACCGTATGAATGAAGTAATGAAGGTGCTCACCATTATGTCGTCGATATTTATTCCGGTTACATTTATTGCCGGGGTTTACGGAATGAATTTCGATAATATGCCGGAGCTGCGAACACAAAATGGCTACTTCATCACATGGGGTATAATGTTGTCCGTAATTTTTGGATTAATAATTTATTTTAAACGAAAAAAGTGGCTGTAAGAACGCATATTGTTATCTAAAATTATAATAGAACCTAATACCGACACCGTGTTGCAATTTAAAAACCGGAAAATCACCTAACGGTACGCGATCATACGATGGATTGTATAACAACTGAACAGTATATTTTGGATTGAGATTTAAATTTAAACCAAGGCCTGCATAAGCTCCAATACCAACGCCTACAAAATATTTACGACTGTAGTAATTATATCCCGGCAAGTAATACACATTCATCAAATCAATAGTTATGTTGTTGCCTCCGTTCATTAAATACGCCTGATTACTTTGCAACTTGGCCATTATTACATTTAACCCACCTTCCAATAAATAATTTAACTTGTGATTTTTGCCTACATACCGTTGGTAACCAAGCTGAAACATTAAGCGTTGCTCCGCTCCAACAATTGTAAATTGATGTTGCGTTGCCGGCATTCCTGCAACGCCGGTGGTAGAAGTGCCCGTAGCTGTTGTGTTAATATTAAATTTTCCGTTTACAACCAGTTTGGTTCCGTTAACGTTTAATGATATGGACTGTTTTTTATCTAAACGATATCGAGTATTTAATCCCACAAGCGTTGCCGGTGAATAACGCAAATTAAAAGGCATTCCGCTTTGCGTGAAATACCAATCAGCATGACTCACATTTAGAAGTACGGCGATTTGATCATTTCCATTAGTTGCACCACCATAATTATTTACAATTTCATTTCGTAAAATGCTATTGGCGAAATCGTTTTTTTGTCCGTTTAAATCGTAACCATATCCATCGTATAAATTTGCGGTAAATTTACTAGGAAAAAATGCTCCAACGTAAATGCCAAGGTTAAATCCTTTTTTAATAATGTATAACGAATCGTTTTTAGGTTCAACATCACCATCTTGAGCGTACAAAGCGGGGCTGCAAGCAATTACGAAAAATACGAAGAAACAAAATCTATTTTTTTGGGAAAAGTACATTTAATAAAAAAAGAAATTTTATTTCAATAAATTTACAAAATAAAAATCTTAATTTATATGCTTTGCAAGTGCTGCCATTAATTGTTTTCGTGCAATAAATATGCGACTTTTAATTGTACCAAGCGGAAGTCGCATCTCGGTAGCAATTTCTTCATATTTAAAACCTGTGTAATATCTTGTAAACGGAATTTTATATTGGTCTTCCAATTTTTCAATTTTATTTAAAATCTCTTTACTTGCCAAGCGAGACTCTGTAACATCCTGATAATTATTTTTAAATGCGCGTGCCATTGCCAAATCTGCGTTTGTTTGTATTATTTGTTTTGTTTTAACAGCACGGCGATACGAATTAATAAACGTGTTTTTCATAATAGTAAATAACCAGGCTTTTAAATTTGTACTGTCTTCAAATTTTTCGCGGTAAGTTATCGCTTTTACGAAAGTATCCTGCACTAAATCAAGCGCATCATCGTTATTGTGTGTAAGGCTCAGTGCGAAATTTTTAAGAGATTGTTTTTCGCCTAGTAATCGGGTGTTGAATTCGATGGTTGTCATAATTTATATTTTTGGGGAAAGGACACAGCAAAGTTAATAATTGTTTAACGATTTAAGTATAATATTAAACAAAATATTTGTTAATGCATAAATATTTGTTTATCAGTTAGTTAAAATATTGTAGTTTATGTGGTTCTCATTTGCATAGCGTTCACAAAATTTCCTTGTTTGATAAAATAATTATAACATACTTACTAATCTTTATTGCTAAAAGTGAGTATTTAAGTATATTCGAAAAAAATTAAAGTATGCTTCAGGAGTTGAGTGAACAGGAAGAATTAAGGCGCAACAAACTTACAGAACTTAAAAAATTAGGTATCGACCCTTTTCCTGCCGAAGAATTTAAAGTAAACGTTACTGCAAGAGATATTAAAGAAAATTACGAGCGAGATAAAATAAGTTACAAGCATATTAAATTTGCCGGTCGCCTTATGAGCATGCGCGATATGGGCAAAGCTGCATTTGCGGTGTTACAGGATAGCACCGAAAGAATGCAGATTTACATTAGGCGCGATGATATTTGCCCCAATGAAAACGATAAAACTTTTTACGATATTGTTTGGAAAAAACTCATTGACCTTGGCGATATTATTGGAGTGGAAGGTTATGTATTTACGACGAAGGTTGGCGAACTCAGTATTCATGCAACATCATTAACTATTTTAAGTAAATCATTAAAACCATTACCCGTTGTAAAAACAGATGCCGAAGGAAATGCTTTTGATGAAGTTACTGATCCAGAATTTCGGTATCGCCAGCGCTATGTTGACCTCATCATCAATCCTAAAGTAAAAAAAACATTCGAACAGCGTACAACCATCATCAACACTATTCGTAATTTTTTAAATGATAATGGTGCCCTTGAAGTGGATACGCCTGTACTGCAATCTATACCCGGTGGAGCAACTGCACGCCCGTTTAAAACACATCACAATGCATTGGATATTCCTTTGTATCTGCGTATCGCAAACGAACTCTATTTAAAACGATTAATTGTTGGTGGATTTGATTGGGTATATGAGTTTAGTCGCAACTTTCGCAACGAAGGTATGGATCGAACACACA
>JAYTBK010000206.1:0-1636 GCA_043737035.1 Bacteroidota bacterium
ATTACTTTTTGAAAACGTCTTTCTAATGCGCCATCTTTTTCGATATGCTGACGGAATTCATCTAACGTTGTAGCGCCAATACATTGTATTTCTCCACGAGCTAGAGCAGGTTTAAACATATTGCTGGCATCCATACTTCCGCTAGCTCCACCCGCTCCTATTATCGTGTGAATTTCGTCGATGAATAAAATAACATCTGAATTTTTTTCCAATTCATTCATTACCGCTTTCATACGTTCTTCAAATTGACCACGGTATTTTGTACCTGCAACTAAGGATGCTAAATCTAAAGTAACAACTCGCTTACCAAATAAAACACGGCTTACTTTGCGTTGCACAATACGTAATGCTAAACCTTCAGCAATAGCAGATTTACCCACACCTGGTTCACCAATTAAAATGGGATTATTTTTTTTACGACGAGATAAAATTTGAGAAACTCGTTCAATTTCTTTTTCTCTTCCAACAACAGGATCAAGTTTTCCATCTTCTGCCATTTTAGTTAAATCCCTGCCAAAGTTATCAAGCACCGGCGTTTTCGATTTTGATTCGCCTGCTTTTTTTGATGCGCCTGTAGCTCCAGTTCCAAAAGATGATTCTTCATTTTCCTCGTCATCGCCGGTTGCCGCATTCTCAATTTTATGAGGGTTTTCCATGTAGGCTTCCAACTCATTTTTTACAGCGTTATAATCTACTCCTAACTTTCCTAATGTTTTTGAAACGACATTATCATTATCTTTTAAAATGCACATTAGCAGGTGTTCTGTACCAATTTGCGGAGCCTTAAAAAGTTTAGCTTCTAGGTAAGTCAGCTTAAGGGTTTTTTCGGCCTGCTTTACTAAAGGAATATTTGCAAGGTTATTTACCTTACGCATCGAAATAGGCAAACTTTGCTCTATATGTTTACGAAAATCGGCGGTATTTACGCCTAAATTTTTAAGTAATTTGATACCAACACCTTCACCATCGCGAATCATTCCTAACATTAAATGCTCTATTCCTATATAATCATGCCCCAAACGCAGGGCTTCTTCGCGGCTAAATGTTATAACATCTTTAACGCGTTGTGAAAATTTTGCTTCCATAATTATTTTTTAGTTCTTTCAGTTATCTTAAACATATTTAATGCCACACTCAAAAGTATAAGTTTTTGTCAGGTTTTGGGTTTGAAACACCTTTTTTTTACACAGAAAATCTGTTAATAACTCTACATCTAAATTACTTATTTAAGTGGTATTTTCAAAGCCTGTTTAAACGATAAATGAGTTGGAGAAGTGGGTGAGTTGGTGAATCTGTTTTAATGTAAAATACCCAATCCCCTAACCTGAAAAAACTTAAGTATTACGTATTTAAAAAAATCATTTAATTAAAAAAATCATTAAATCACCAATTTAATATGACCGGAGAGAAAATTATACCAATTAATATAGAGGAGGAAATGAAAACCGCCTACATTGATTATTCGATGTCGGTAATCGTATCACGTGCTTTACCTGATGTGCGCGATGGTTTAAAGCCCGTGCACAGACGTGTATTATATGGCATGTTGGATTTAGGGGTTTTACATAATCGGCCGTATAAAAAATCGGCTCGTATTGTAGGCGAAGTATTAGGTAAATATCATCCGCACGGCGAT
>JAYTBK010000207.1:0-4377 GCA_043737035.1 Bacteroidota bacterium
TTTTTTGAGGCTGTTTTGAACTTTTTATAAGAATGTTAGCTGTTGTCAGTTCGAGTAGAAAATTTTGCCTCTTTAAATTTTCGTAGCAAGAATATGTATTTAAATTTATTTTTCGGTACGCTCGTTCCTCGCTACTCGAAATGACAAATAAATTTTACTGCCCCACTAATTTCCGTGCTTCATTAATATCAAAACGTTCACCGTTTTTTAAAGCGATTACAAAACAATCTTTAAAGCCATTTTCGCGCAACATGTTTTGGTGCAAAATTGCATCTTTTATGTTTACGAAATTACCTGAAGTATATTTTAACACAGATTTTGATTTATAATACGTTCCATCGCTAATCTTTTTAAATTTTTCTTGTTTTAAATTTAATTCAACATCGCTGCTTGCAAATTGTACTTTAAAAATAATTTGTGTTTTTTTATTTACATTCAAGCCTTGTGTCTTAACGTCCTGCGTCTTGCCTCCATCATTTTGTGTCTTATTCTCTTTCTTAAACTTTTCAGCAATATTTTTTGCGCTAATGCTGTCTTCTTTTTCTGTAGTGTTAACTTTAGTATCATGCGTCATAACGTCCTGTATCTTATTGTCCTTAATGTCTTCCTTCGCTTCGACTCCAGCTTCGACTCCGCTCAGCACAGGGCTAAATGTGACACTCTTTACACTCTCTTGCATTCCTTTTGTACCTTTAACATCCTCCGTGCCTTTAATCTCTTTTGTACCATCCAACTTTTTAGTCTCAATCATTTCTTTCGGTTTATCCTCTTGCGTCTTGCCGTCCTGCTTTTTGCTGTCATTTTGCGTCTTATCGTCCTGTTTTTTAACTTCCTCCTCTTCGTCCTCATCAGGGTCTTTAGTTCGTTGCCCCGGTATGTGACCCGCTTTTACATTTTCATTTTCTAAAGGTTTTTGGTTTTCAATGTCATCATTGTATTCTTTTTTTGTACCCTCTACTTCATCTTTATATTTTCTAAATCCTCTATAAATTGCTTTTGCAAGGTAGTCTTGCCCTTCTTTGCTTCCTAAAAATTGTTCCTCTAAAGGATTAGTTAAATAGCCTATTTCCGTTAAAATGCTTGGCATGGCTGTACGCCACAATACCCAAATACTTTGGCGATGTACACCTTTATTAATTCGCCCGGCTTTGTTTGTATACTCTTCCTGCAATTTAATAGCTAAATTAGCGCTTTGCACCACATACGCACTGGTGTAATTGCTCATTATAATGTAGCTTTCCGGGCTGTCGGGATCAAAACCTTCGTATTTTTTTTCGTAATCATCTTCTAAAAAAATAGCGGAGTTTTCGCGGGTGGCCACTTTCATTTTACCCTCTTCATTTTTTAAACCCATTACGTAAGTTTCCGTACCAAAGGGTTCAGGGTTTGGTTTTTCAACTACAATAATTTTCCCTTTTTTATTTTTATAGGTCTTTTTTTGTTTTTTTCCTGTTTTTGGGTTTTTTGTGTAAACAGGTTTTCCTGCCGCATTGCAGTGTATGGAGATAAACAAGTCTGCTTTTGCCTTATTGGCTATTTGAGCGCGGTCTTCCAATTCTACAAACACATCGGTTCTTCGTGTGTAAATTACAGTTACGTCTTTGTAATTTTCTTCTATTAATTTACCAAGTTTTAAAGCAACAGCTAACGATACATCTTTTTCCTTAAAGGTAATACCGTTACAGCCCGGGTCTTTACCGCCATGCCCCGCATCTATAACAATTGTTTTTATGGTTCCTGCTTTTCCTTTGGATACTGAGTTTATCGAAGCATTATGAATAACAAACGATGTTACCAATAAAATAGTGGCAATTAAAAAAACTAAATATTTTAATTTTTTAACCATTACGCTTTATAAAAATACTTTCAATAAGCTAAAGTATTGTATTTTTGAGAGTTGCATATAAAATTAGTCCATTCGGTTTGATAGTACAGCCATATAATAAAGTAGTTTTCTTCTTTGTAATGTTAATATCTTTAAACGTTACAAGGCTGTTGGCACAAACTACTCCAATAGATACTTTAAAAAAAGTAGCGGTTGATACCTTAGCCTCTACTGATGGCGAAACGCTTGACGATCCTATTAATTACAGCGCCGAAGACAGTATTGTTTTTTTAGCATCTATTAACAAAGTAATGTTATATGGCAATGCAAAAGTAAAGTATGTAGATATGGATTTGGAATCGGAGTTTATAGAAATTGACTATACCAAAAACTTAGTTACAGCTTATGGCAAAAAAGACAGCCTCGGTAAAAATGTTGGCTTGCCAACTTTTAAAGACGGAGAACAAACAATGGAAGCCGAAAAAATTATGTACAACCTTAAAACTAAAAAAGGTAAAATTTATAACGCGTTAACAAAACAAGGTGAGTTGTTAGTATTTGGTGAGCAAATAAAAAAAGACAGTACAAATGTTATTTACATGCGAGACATGGCCTGCATACCCTGTAAAGATGCTGATGCCCGTACACGCTTTAGAGCAAGTAAGGCAAAAATTATTCCGAATGATAAAATTGTAACCGGACCAATGTACCTTGAAATTGGAGGAGTACCAACACCATTAGGTTTACCTTTTGGGTTTTTTCCTAATACTAAAAAACAACATAATGGTATTTTGCTTCCTACTTTTGGTAACTCTGCCAGCCAAGGTTATAATTTGCGTAACGGCGGATTTTATTGGGGCATAAACGACAAAACTGATATGATAATTACCGGCGATGTTTATACAAATGGCAGTTACGCCCTACGAACAGCAAATAATTACAATGTGTTATATAAATCAAGCGGGGCAGTTAATTTAGCTTACAGCCAATTTAATATTGGCGATAGGGATATACCCGCTACGTTTAACAAACAAAAATCTTACGAGGTAAGGTGGTTGCACGCACAAGACAATAAAAACAATCCTACCATACGTTTTAGTGCCAATGTAAATTATGTAAAAAACCAAACTTTTAATCGTTTAAATGCTATAAACTCTGCACAATTTTTACAAAATAGCTTTCAATCAAACGTTGTATTTACAAAAACATTTAAATTAAGTTCGTTAAGCTTAAATGCTTCACACAACCAAAGTGCGGTGGGTTTAAAGCCTGTAAGTATATCGCTTCCGCAATTAACGTATAATGTTAATCGCTTTTTTCCGTTTAAACGCGAAAATGCGGTTAAGCAAAACGTGTTGGATAAAATTGGTGTAAATTATTTATTTGAAGCGCGTAATACACTTTCGGGTTACGATTCCACTATTTTTGTGGGAGATATTGAAAAGCGTATGGCTTATGGCATAAGGCATGCATTGCCTATTTCTACCAATTTTAACTTATTAAAATACATAACCGTTACACCGGCTTTAAACTTAAATGCGGTAATGTACACAAAAAGCATTAGCCAACGTTTTATTACAGATGTTACAACTTACACCAGCACTATTAAAACCGATACCGTTAATGGTTTTGTTGGTGGTTACGATGCTAGTTTTACAACAGCGTTTAATACCAAAGTGTTTTTTGATTACGTATTTAAAAAAGGGAAATTAAAGCAAATTCGGCATTTATTAATTCCAACTCTTACGTATGCTTATAGACCTGATTTTGGAAAAGAACAATACGGCTTTTGGAAAAGTGTGCAATCTAACACCATTGGCGGGGTTAATCGTTATTCTATATTTCAGAATAATATTTTTGGTGGGCCCGGCATTGGCGCGCAAAACGCTGTTAATGTAAACTTAAGTAACAATATTGAAGCAAAGCTCAGTAAAAAAACCGACACGGGTTTTGTGAATACTAAAACTACTTTGCTACAAAATATTAGTGCCAGCGGTGGGTATAATTTTGCGGTAGATAGTTTTCAACTATCGCAACTTGGGCTTAGCGCACGTACAGTATTATTTAAAAATTTTGATGTTGTTGCCAGTTCTAATTTTAACCCTTATGAATACAGTAAAACTACAAACAGAGTTATTGCCACCTACCAATATAATAAAAACGGACAGTTTGCAAGGCTTACGACTGCTAACCTTGCCGTTAATACAAGTATAAGCAGCGATAAATTAGCAGCCGCTAGAAAATTGCGCGAAGCCCCCAACCAAAGCAATGGTGCCGAAAAGGGAACAAAAAATGATTTAGATCCAAACGCCAAATTGCCCTGGAACATTGCCTTAAATTATAATTTAGCGCTTAATAACCCTAACGATACAAAATTACATCCTACCCATTCTATAAACTGTAGAGCCGATATTATGCCAACCAAATATTGGAAAGTGGGTGTAACAAGCGGTTACGATTTTACAACACAAAAATTAAGCTATACCAGCATAAACATTTACCGCGATTTAAAATGCTGGGAAGCCCGCATTGATTGGGTACCTTTTGGCGCA
>JAYTBK010000208.1:0-1617 GCA_043737035.1 Bacteroidota bacterium
CGTTCTACTAACGATGAAGGTATTTACCACGTAGTATTTAGCTATGAAATTGAACAAGCGGGTTTATACGCCGCGGACGCAGCAATTCGTATTGCCGAAGCTTTGATCAAAGGTGAAGCTTACGTTCTACAAAACGAGATCGATGAATTAATTTACTTAAAAGCAAAATATAGTTTCGGACCTAGCACAGGTTCTATCGTGCACGAAGCCGAAAAAAGAAACATTCCGTACAAGCGTATGAACGAAGATTCGCTAGTAGTATTTGGATATGGCAACAAGCAAAAACAAATTTGCGCCACTTTAACCGGTGCCACCAGCGGTATGGGTATTGAATTAGCCGGAGATAAGAATGCTACAAAACGATTGCTGGCAAAAGCAAACATCCCTGTTCCAAAAGGAATTTTAATTTACGATGAAGTAGATTTGAAAGATGCTTTACAAGAAATTTCCTTTCCAGTAGTTTTAAAACCTGTAGATGGTAATCACGGAAGAGGCATTACCACCAATATCAATACCTTGGAACATGCCATCAACGCTTTTAACATCGCTAAAACGATTTCAAGAAAAGTGATTATTGAAAAATTTGTTGAAGGATATGATTACCGTGTATTACTGGTGAATTATAAACTAGTAGCGGTTGCCTTACGCACCCCGGCCATGATTATGGGCGACGGACAATCTACTATTGCACAATTAATTGAACTAACCAATGATGATCCAAAGAGAGGTAATGGTCACGAAAAAGTAATGACCAAAATTAAAGTCGATGAGATCACTCAAACTATACTAGCGTGTAAAAACCTTCATTTAACGTCGGTATTACCAATAGGAGAAATACTGTTTTTAAAAGATACTGCCAACATTAGTACAGGTGGCACATCAACTGATATGACGGATTTGATACATCCTTACAACGTATTTATGGCGGAACGTGTTGCACGTTTACTGAATTTAGATATATGCGGAATTGATATAGTGGCAAAAGATCTTTCTTTTCCTTTAACCGAAAATAATGGCGGTATTGTTGAAGTGAATGCCTGTCCAGGATTAAGAATGCATTTAAATCCATCTAAAGGTTTGGCACGTAACGTAGCCGAACCAATTATGGATATGTTATTCGCAAATGAAGAAACCGGCAGAATTCCGGTAATTGCTGTAACAGGAACCAACGGGAAAACTACAACTACTAGATTGATTGCACACATTGCAAACCATGCGGGACATAAAGTAGGTTACACAACCACCGAAGGAATTTATATTCAGGGCCACGCCATTAACATGGGTGATTGTACGGGACCGGTAAGCGCGGAAGCAGTTCTTATGGATCCAACGATTGATTTTGCAGTTTTAGAATGCGCCCGCGGCGGAATTTTGCGTTCGGGGTTAGGCTTTGACAATTGCGATATCAGTATCATCACAAATGTTACCGAAGACCATCTTGGTTTAAAAGATATTCATAGCTTAAAGGATCTTGCAAAAGTAAAAAGCGTGGTAGCCAGAAGTACATTTGATCACGGCTATTCCATTTTAAATGCTGATGATGATTTAGTATATAATATGCGCAATGAATTAGATTGCAACATTGCACTATTTAGCATGGATCCGGAAAATAAACGG
>JAYTBK010000209.1:0-4353 GCA_043737035.1 Bacteroidota bacterium
GGTAATTTTAATTTATAAATCTAATTACACCATGGCGTTGCTTAGTAGCTGCACCGGCGCGGTTAGTGGCACTATTATTTTTACCTATTTAAGTGCCGGAATTTTGAAATGGTGGGATCGTTTGAAGGAAAAATACTTCGCGTCGAAGCATCCTAAAAAAAAGTTCACAAAATCTAACCGAAGAATAATAAGAATTAAACATCGATTTGGCTTAACCGGTATTGCGGTGCTTACGCCCATTTTTTTATCCATACCAATTGGCGCTTTTTTAGCGGAAAGGTTTTATAAAGACAAAAAAAAGGTAATCCTGTATCTCAGCATATCAGGGGTGTGTTGGTGCGTTGCGCTGTATTTTATTTTTATATTTTTTTACGAAAGATTTCAAACGTGGTTTAACTAAAAGCAACACATTTTACTGTTTAATAATTTTTTGTTGCATTTGTTTTTCTGCGCTCCTAATGGTTAGCGTATATACGCCATTTGGTAGTTCCGCCAAGGAAACATTAAAATTTATCGTGGTGTATTTTTCCGTTAAAACGATCGACCCTAAAAAATTTGCGATTGAAATCGTGTAGGTGTTCATTTTATCGGTATCAACATAAAGAATTTCGGCAACAGGGTTTGGATAGAAGTTTGCAAAGGAAAAATCGTTTTCGTTTATATTATTTATTGAACCTTCCAAATAAATTACACCAACGGCATCCAAATCAAAACCGCTACTGCCAAAAGCAGTGGGCCATGGATCGTTTACTTTATGTCCGTTAAAGTCGCGTGTGGCATATTGATTTTGAATACATCCAACAACATCCTTTATTTTTACATGTGTAATTGCCTGTTTATTTAATAAAATATGATTGGCGATATCGGCCATATCGAACGGTGTTCCGTAATTGACGCGGTATTTTCCGGCAAGGTTATTTATTTTTGTAGGATCGGTGAATGCAAAACTTCCTGTCTGCACCGTGGTGTCTGTATTGCTTACAGCGGGGAACCGAAAGTAATTTACGCCGTCGCTACTTACCTCTACAAAAGCGAGTTCCAAAAAGCTATCGTTAAAACCATTTTCAAAAACGGCGAAATCGGGGCCGACGCCATCTTTTATATACCCATTAAATTGCAGTATAGCTTCACCGCCATCGCCTAAACTAACAATGCCTGTTGTGCCGGCAATGCCTAATGCGCTGGTGCTATCACCAACATTTGCGTAGCCTGCGCCGGGTGCGGAAATATCCTGTAAACCCCTGATAATTTTACATTTAGTGGCCCAGCCTTTAAGTGCAATACTATCTTTGTAAATTGCTGTGCAACCCGATTGCCCTACCCCACCAGGAAACTGAGCTTTTAATGAAATAAAAAAATAGGATAAAAAAATAGAAAATAGAAATTTCATTAGTTGTGTACAACGTTTTTACAAATTCTGTTCCCGGAATTTTACACGCTGGTTTTATTGAGAGGTTTTCTGACTTGTTCCTCGTATACACCTTCCCGTTCTTATAAAAAACAGTGGCAACAATTATACGCCTTATCGAACTTACAGCTGCGGGCACAGTTTTGGGCTTACACCAAATTCCCTTTTCAACGGTGTAAATATAAAAAAATAACGCTAAATTTTTAACGTATTAAAAATGTGTACTGCCTGCAACCGAGATAAAAACGTTTAGTACCTGCGCTTGAGCGTTAGGGATAGAACGGAAAATCCTTTTGCCAACAATTGAACATTAACCGAATTGGCAAAAGATTGAAGTGATAGCCCGCCCGAACGCCCTTATTAAAATAGCATTAATGCATATAAAAGCAAAGGGTTTATGCCACAAAGTCGTGTTTAGCAACTGGCACAATAATCGTATATTGAACCTGAATTTTACCCCAATTACCATGACTTTTTTTCGTAACAACGATAAATTACCTTTTGAACCGATGATGGATGAAGACACGGATTTTATTCCGCTACTTTCGAGTGAAGATGAGGACAATATGCACGCCGAAACCGTACCCGATATACTGTCAATATTGCCGTTAAGAAACACAGTGTTGTTTCCGGGTGTTGTGATACCAATAACAGTTGGCCGCGATAAATCTATTAACCTCATTAAGGAAGCCTACAAAAGCGATAAAACCATTGGCGTGGTAACTCAAAAAAATGATTCGATTGAAGATCCTGAGCCTGAAGATTTATTTTCGGTAGGAACTGTGGCGCGCATTATAAAAATGCTGAGGATGCCTGATGGAAATACCACAGTTATTATACAAGGAAAAAAACGTTTTAAAATAAAAGAATTTGTACAGACAGAACCGTATTATAAAGCTACAACGCTGCCATTTGAAGAAACACGCCCCGATAAAGATGATGAAGAATTTCAGGCAATTGTTTCGGGATTAAAAGATACAGCATTGCTTATTATACAAAAATCGTCGCACATACCTACCGAGGCGGGCTTTGCATTAAATAACATTGAGAGCCAAAATTTTATGGTAAACTTTATTTCATCGAACATGCATGCGGGCTCGGGCGAAAAGCAAAGTATGTTGGAACTTCCTAATTTAAAGGAACGGGCTACGATGGTACTGGCGCATTTAAGCAAAGAACTACAAATGCTTGAATTGAAAAATCAGATCCAGAATAAAGTAAAAGTTGATATAGACAAACAACAACGCGATTATTTTTTACACCAGCAAATTAAAACTATACAGGAAGAGCTTGGAGAGAAAAGTCATGAGCAGGACATTGAAGAATTAAAAGCGCGTGCGCTTACAAAAAAATGGACACCAGAAATTGCCGAGGTGTTTGATAAGCAGCTTAATAAATTGTCGCGCATGAACCCTAATTCGGCTGAGTTTGGAATACAGACAAATTATGTTGAATTGCTTTTGGATTTACCGTGGGGAGAATATACGGTAGATAATTTTGATTTAAAGAATGCCGAAAAAACTTTAAACGAAGATCATTTTGGTTTAGACAAAGTAAAGGAACGCATACTTGAACATTTAGCAGTATTAAAATTAAAAGGTGATTTAAAATCGCCAATTATTTGTTTGTACGGACCTCCGGGAGTTGGAAAAACATCGTTAGGCAAAAGCATTGCACGCGCCATTGGACGCAAGTACATACGCATGAGCCTTGGCGGATTAAAAGACGAAAGCGAAATTCGTGGGCACCGTAAAACGTACATTGGCGCCATGCCCGGCAGGATTTTACAGAATTTAAAAAAAGTACAATCCTCTAATCCTGTTTTTATTTTAGATGAAATAGATAAAGTTGGAAGCGATTACCATGGCGATCCATCATCGGCTTTGCTTGAAGTGCTTGATCCGGAACAGAATTCCACTTTTTACGATAATTTTTTAGAGAACGATTATGATTTAAGTAAAGTAATGTTTATTGCTACTTGCAATAACCTCGCAACCATACAACCGGCCTTACGCGACCGTATGGAAATTATTGATGTGAGCGGATATACGGTTGAAGAAAAAATTGAAATTGCCAAACAACATTTATTGCCGAAGCAAATTAAAGATAACGGTTTAAAAAAAGCCCAGTTAAAATTAACTGATAAGCAGTTAGAGTTTATTGTAGAAAATTATACGGCTGAAAGTGGCGTGAGAAATTTAGAAAAACGTTTATCAAAAATTGCGAGGAGTGTTGCCGTTAACGTTGTAAAAGAAAAGGCGCTGCCAAAAATTACGGAAGAATTAATATCGAAGATATTAGGGCCATCGCACGAAAAAGCAAAGTACCAGGGAAATGATGTGCCGGGCGTGGTAACCGGTTTGGCGTGGACACAAGTTGGTGGCGATATTTTATTTATAGAAACGAGCCTTTCGAAAGGAAAAGGTGCGAAGCTCACCTTAACGGGAAATTTGGGCGAGGTGATGAAAGAAAGCGCCACGCTGGCTTTGGAATATATCAAAGCGCATAATGAAGAATTAAAAATTAATGCTGATGTGTTTGAAGAAAACAACATCCATGTACACGTACCGGAAGGCGCTACACCAAAAGACGGGCCGAGCGCGGGAGTAAGTATGTTAACATCCATCACCTCCGCTTTAACCAAACGCAAAGTAAAAAAGAACCTTGCTATGACAGGTGAAATTACATTGCGTGGGAAAGTACTACCTGTTGGCGGCATTAAAGAAAAAATACTGGCAGCAAAACGCGCCGGCATTAAAGAAATTATTTTATGTGCCGATAATAAAAAAGACATTGAAGACATTAACGCTAGCTATTTAAAAGGATTAAAATTTCATTATGTGAGCCAAATGAATGAAGTGTTGGAGTTGGCGTTGCTGAAATAAACTAGGGTATTGTAAGATTGGTATTTAGAAA
This sequence comes from Bacteroidota bacterium, assembly GCA_043737035.1. GTDB lineage: Bacteria > Bacteroidota > Bacteroidia > B-17B0 > Aurantibacillaceae > UBA4416. The sequence goes on from JAYTBK010000209.1 coordinate 4,325, forward strand.
AATGAGTAAATTCAACTTCAGCTAATAGC
>JAYTBK010000210.1:0-1608 GCA_043737035.1 Bacteroidota bacterium
ACTTACAAAGCCGACCAGTATTTAAAATCATCGATATCCTCCAATTACATAAACTACATTTACGAAAATAAAACTGCCCCTTACCTTTATATAGGCACAGACGATGGCGGACTTTCTGTTTTCAATAAAAACACCGAAAAATTTACAAACTATAAAAACAGTTTAAACAGAAAAAGCATTTCTAGTAATTCGGTGCGGTGTATTTTGGGATTGAGTGATACCGAGTTGTTACTAGCCACTGAAAATGGCTTAAATATTTTTAGGATCAACGAAAAAGAATTTGAGTTTGTAAAATCCAACTCGATTGAGCCTACCAATGTAAAACAAATTTATAAAACCACGGCCGATAATATTTATGCGGCTTCATATGGCAAAGGTTTGTTCGAATACGATCCAGTAAAAAAAACAGTAACTAACTATGCTATTCCTGATTCTATAATTAAAAAAACTAAAAAAACTTTGCTCTCGGAAAAGTACAACATGCGTTGCTTAGCCGAAGTGAATGGTAAACTTTGGTGTGGAACCGACGAAGGAATTGTTGTTTTTGATCCGCGCAGTAAAACGTTTATCCGAAGTATTGAGTTAGGAACCGACTCGCGTTACAATAACCGCGTAATTTCTTTTACATCCTTACAGGATTCAAATTATATTTACATTGGCACCTGGGGCGGCCTTGTAAAATATAACATCAATACAAACAATTTTACAGTTTTGGCAAACGATCAGGCAAATCAAAATTCCTTATCCGATAACAAAATTTCTTATTTGTATACCGATAAACAACAAAATTTATGGGTTGCCACGCAAGATAAAGGTATAAATATCTATTTCAAATCTTCCAACAAATTTCCTCTGTGGGACTCATACTCAGGTTTAACCAACGATTTTGTCTATGCTTTGCTTCAAGCAAAAGACGGTAATATTTGGGTTGGCACCAACGATGGGTTTTTTATGAAAACGCCCAAGGATAAAAAATTTATTGATGTATCTTATATCATAAAAAAATATGACGCCAGTGCCGTTTTAAGTTTGCTGGAAGACCGCGAAGGGAAAATATGGATCGGAACTTTCGGACAAGGGATTATTGTTTTCGATCCTAAAACAAAAATAAGTAAATTGGTATTGGGAGATAATAATGTGGGGGGCACTGTGCTTAAAATGCTTCAAACGACCAACGGAGCAATTTGGGCCGGAACTTTCGGTGATGGTTTGTTCGCGATAAATCCAAATAATTTTACTGTAAAACGATTTACTTCTAACCAAGGGTTATCCTCTGATAAAATAAATACGTTATTTGAAGATCCTAAATACCGAACGTTGTGGGTGGGAACCCTCGGAGGTGGCGTTAATATTCTCGATTTTATTACAAGTGTTGATAAGCCATTAATCACAATTTATAAACACATTGAAAATAAAAATTCAATCAGTTCAAATAATATTAATGATATTTATAAGGATGTTAACGGAATATATTGGATTTCTACAAATTACGGTTTAAATAAATTCGACCCCATCAAAAAACAATTTTTAGTTTACACTGAAAAGGATGGGCTCGTTAATAGTTACATATATGCCACTATACCTGATAATGAAGGGAACATGTGGCTT
>JAYTBK010000211.1:0-4344 GCA_043737035.1 Bacteroidota bacterium
GACAATAATTCACTACAATAAATTTTTATATTTGTTGTAGTGAATTATTGTCTTAACGCTGAATGCGGGTGATTAAAACGACATTACTTGTGACCGGATTCCAAGTCCGCGCTAACTGTAATTTAAACGTACACAGTTTCAATTAATAGCAATTTGTTGATTGAACATTATTACCGCACCAGTTTTATAATTCCTATTTTGTTAAATAGTAAAATGATGGGATACGTTGGGTCAAACTCGTACCACTTAGCCGCAAAATTGGGGCGTGAGCCACGGTGATGGTGGTTATTTTGGAACAATTCGCCCATCATTAAAAAATCAAGCCACAAAGTGTTTTTCGATTGGTCACCTTCGTTAAAATTACGGTAGCCGTATTTATGGCCTGCCCAGTTTACAATAGCGCCGTGTATTGGTCCCATTAAATAATGTATCGGTAATAATAAATACATCCACCATTGTGTGGCGAAAAACGCGTAAAATACGGTGTAACCAATTCCAAAAGCAATGCGTGTAAACCAACTGTCAGCTATTTTGTCAATCGCTGGATATTCCGGAAAATTGCGATCAAATTTTTCATCAATCACAACCCGTTTGTTGAGCACATCGTTATAAATTTGTTTGGTATGCATCATCATGGTAAATACTTCTTTAAAAAAATGCGGCGTGTGCGGATCTTTTTCGGTATCGCTGTAAGCATGGTGCATGCGATGCAAAATTGCATATGCCCTTGGGTTGAGGTACGATGAGCCTTGAGTAATCCATGCAAAGGTGTAAAAGAATTTTTCCCAAAATTTATTCATGGTAAACATTTTATGCGCGCCATAACGGTGCAAAAAAAATGTTTGTCCGAATAAGGAAAGGTACCAGTGCAGTATTAAAAATATGAGAATGATCATTGAGTTAGATTTTTGTACTGCAATATCGGCAATTGTGCTGCAGGAAATTAATATTTAGAGTTTGTGTATGTTAAAACAATCTAAACTCTGTAATGTTTGGCCGTGTGGTTTTATGTTACTAAAAAACCTCTAGCATAACAAAGGGTTTTAAAAATAATTAACCGTTAAGCGCTTCTGCGCCTGCCACAATTTCTAAAATTTCGGTCGTAATTGCGGTTTGCCGAGCCTTGTTGTAGCTAATTTTCAAATTACGCAACATCTCTTTGGCGTTATCTGTGGCTTTATGCATAGCAGTCATACGCGCTCCATGTTCCGAAGCATGCGAATCGAGTAGCGCCTTATAAAATTGTGTTTTTAATGAGCGCGGAATTAAATCGCTAACAATAAATTCAATGCTTGGTTCGAAAATATAATCGGTTGGCGCAGATGAGGCAGAAACTGTGGACACTATCGGCAATAATTGCTCTGCCTGTATCACTTGCATAGCCGCATTTTTAAATTGGTTGTAAACTAATACTACTTTATCAAACTGATTGGTAATAAAAGCCTCCATTATTTTTTCGGCAATTGGAGCAACTGTGTCGTAATTTAATTTGTCAAATACTTCGTTTAAGCCATGCGGTAAATCGGTTCCGTGTATGGCATAATCAGTACGTTTAAAGGCATCATTCGCTTTTTTACCAATGGTAATGATCGACACATTTTTACCCGCGTATTCGTTTTTAATTAACGACCACGTCTTTTTAATCACGTTGGCGTTAAAGCCGCCTGCCAAGCCACGGTTGGAAGAAATAACAATCAACAAAATATTTTTTTCATCTGCTGTTCTTGCATATATATTTTCGGAAGTATCCAAACCTGAACTTACATTTTGCAAAATGTCCTGAAGTTTATTCGCGTAGGGGCGCATTTGCGTAATGGCATCCTGTGCGCGTTTCAACTTAGCAGCACTCACCATTTTCATGGCGCTTGTAATCTGCATCGTCGATCCAACTGATGTTATCCTATTCCGTACTTCTTTTAAATTTGGCATTCCTTATAGTTATAAGTGTTTAGTTTTTAGTGTTTAATATTTAAAACTAAACACTAAAAACTTAAAATTACTATTAGTTATATTTTGAAGTTAATTCTTTGGCTGCAGCTTCCAATACGCTTGTAATAGAATCATCAAATTTACCGGCTTTTAAAGCGTCTAATGTATCTTTATGTTTGCGTTCACACACATCTAAAAATTCTTTCTCAAACTCTTTTACTTTATTCACAGGAACCGCACGCAATAAGTTTTTAGTTCCTAAATATATAATTGCAATTTGTTGTTCAACACGAAACGGCGTTGCGTTGGTTTGTTTAAGAATTTCCACGTTACGTGCTCCTTTGTCCAATACTGATTTTGTAGCAGCGTCCAAATCTGAACCAAACTTTGCAAACGCTTCTAGTTCGCGGTACTGAGCCTGATCTAATTTTAAAGTTCCGGCTACTTTTTTCATTGATTTTATTTGCGCGTTTCCGCCTACTCGAGATACTGAAATTCCAACGTTAATTGCAGGACGAATACCCGCATTAAACAAATTCGATTCTAAAAATATCTGTCCATCAGTAATAGAAATTACGTTGGTTGGGATATATGCTGAAACGTCACCGGCTTGAGTTTCAATAATTGGTAAAGCCGTTAACGAGCCACCGCCTTTTACTATTGGTTTTAAAGACTCCGGTAAATCGTTCATGTTACGTGCAATCTCATCAGATGAGTTAATTTTTGCTGCACGTTCTAACAAACGGCTGTGTAGATAAAACACATCACCCGGATACGCTTCACGCCCAGGAGGACGACGTAACAACAATGAAACTTCGCGGTAAGCTACTGCTTGTTTGGAAAGATCATCATAAACAATTAATGCCGGGCGACCAGTATCTCTGAAAAATTCGCCAACTGCGGCACCGGCAAATGGCGCGTAAAATTGCATAGGAGCAGGATCCGACGCATTTGCCGCAACAACTACTGTGTAGGCCATTGCACCATTTTCTTCTAACGTACGAACGATATTTGCTACCGTAGAGCCTTTTTGGCCGATAGCCACATAAATACAATATACCGGTTTGCCCGCGTCATAAAATTCTTTCTGATTAATAATGGTATCCAACGCTACTGTTGTTTTACCAATTTGGCGATCGCCAATAATTAACTCACGTTGTCCACGACCAATGGGGATCATTGAATCTACCGCTTTGATACCGGTTTGTAAAGGCTCGTTTACCGGCTGACGGTAAATTACGCCGGGTGCTTTACGTTCAATTGGCAATTCGTAAGTAGTTCCGGTTATCGGTCCTTTTCCATCAATAGGATTTCCGAGTGTATCAATAACACGGCCTAACATTCCTTCTCCCACATTAATAGAAGCGATACGGCCTGTACGTTTAACTGATGAACCTTCTCTAATACCGGTGCTTGGCCCTAATAATACTGCACCAACATTATCTTCTTCAAGATTTAAAACGATAGCCTGTAAGCCTGTTTCAAATTCGATAAGCTCACCCGATTGTACTTTTGATAAACCGTAAATGCGGGCAATGCCATCACCAACCTGTAATACGCTTCCAACTTCTTCAAGTTCGGCTTCACTTTTAAAGCCCGATAATTGTTGTCTTAAAATTGCAGATACTTCTGCCGGTTTTACTTCTGCCATTGTGATACGGATTTTATTAAATTAATTCTGTGTGTTAAACTAAAAGTTACCAAAAAATCCAACGTATTTGCCGTTGGTAAGGGGCTTCATAACGCCCGCAGTATTGTACAAGTTACATGAGTATGTACAATACGTTTTCATATATAAATACCCTTGCTGATCTTCTTTTTTCTGAATAATATTAAAGGCCGATCCTGATTGATTGCCGTTACCCAGCGAAGTACTCCACCTAACATGGTTGATCCAGATGGTTACTCCAACACCATTTCCGGTAGCAACATTTGTGGTATATGGAACAGACGCGATTGGGAAAAATGTTTTGAATGTGGAATCAGAAGGCGCTCCGCCCATTGGCGTAGCAATGCTTCCTTTTGTGATATTGAAATAATTAACGGTATCGCCGTTGTCTATACCCGAATCGTAAGAATAACGTGTGCCGCCACTAGTGCCCGAACCACTGAAATAACTGGTGCCATTAACTACATAAGTGTAATTGTTCCCGCCAAAAGTAAAAGAAGCTTGTGATTGAGAATTAACATCAATAGGCGGAGGTGTGGTTGCTCCGGTTGTTGTTGGTGTGGGATCAGGATCGGGAGTAGAAGTTTTCTTTTTACATGCTATGACAACAAGTATGGAAATAAAAGCAAATAAAAATAGATTTTTCATAGTTTAATTTAAAGCTTTATTGGTTAATTCCTTTTTTAGGTTGCTTAACTGGCGTGCCACTGATTTATCCAATTGCTTATCGCCTATTTTTAAAACAA
>JAYTBK010000212.1:0-1607 GCA_043737035.1 Bacteroidota bacterium
CCGGGCAGTATTTATCAAACACGTTTCAGTCGAATATTAATTTCACTAAAATGTATAAATTATCATCGTTAAGCGTTAACGCTAGGCACGAGCAAAATACACAAACTAAAATAATGAGCATAACGTTTCCAGAGCTTACGTTTACGCTTAACAGGTTTTTTCCATTTAAAAAAGAAGGAAGAATTCGAAAAAACCCTTTAGATCAGTTGGGAATTAGCTATTTATTTGAAGCGCGCAATACTTTAACGGGCTACGATAGTTTAATTTTTAAAGGTGATGTTGCCGACAAACTTGTTTACGGGGCAAGGCATAGCGTTCCTATACAAACTAATATTACTTTGTTTAAATATTTTACACTTACGCCAGGTGTTAATTTAAGCTCTAATATGACTACAAAAACGACGGATAAATATTTAGATAAGTCTAAAAACACGATTGTAACCACCACTACAAAGGAATTTAAAACCGGGTACGACGCGTATTTTAGAACAGATCTAACAACAAAACTCTACATGGATTATTTATTTAAAGGAAAGCGTTTAAAACAAGTGCGGCATTTATTGATACCAACTTTAAATTATACCTATCGCCCCGATTACGGAGAAAAGAAATATGGTTTTTACAAACAAACATATACCGATACAACTTTTAGAAGTGTAACGAAATATTCGGTATTTGAAGGTAGCGCATTTCCCGGGCCACCGGCCGGTGAACAAAACAGCCTCGGTTTAAATTTGAATAACACGCTTGATGCGAAGATGAAACAAAATTCGGATACCGGCGCTGTTTACAACAAAATACAGCTATTGCAAAATTTAGGATTAAACGGAACTTACAACTTTGCAGCCGATAGTTTTAAAATGAGTTTACTAACCATTTCGGCGCGAACAACTTTGTTTAAATTTTTTGGTATCAATTTAAATTCCATATTCGATCCTTACGCATACAACGCCGAAACAAATTACCATTCAAAAGAATATTCACACAATAGTGGCGGGCCAATTGTGCGATTTACTAATGCAAACCTTGCTGTAAATGCGGCATTTAGTTCCAGTGCCATTCAGGCACTTCGCGTAAAGAAACCTGACCTTACCAATGCGGTGGAAAAAGGCGCTACGCCAACAAACACAGCCCAAACACAGGCTCAACTTCCGTGGAACCTTAATTTAATTTATAACATAACTTTTAATAAAAACGCAGCTGCTACCGGCCGATTTGAAAAAATAGAATCCATTAGAGCTACCGGCGATGTATCGGTAACAAAATACTGGAAAGTTGGCGTATCAACCGGTTATGATTTTACGGCGAAGAGTTTGAATTATACGAGCGTAAATATTTACCGCGATCTTAAATGTTGGGAAGCACGCATTGATTGGGTTCCATTTGGATTTAGAAAAAGCTACAGCATTTGTATAAACCTAAAAACAAGTATGCTGAGCGATGCTAAATTGCGTAAAGGCAGTCCGGCAAACGTTGCTTATTAATTATTTTGATTTATTAAAACCAATTGCTTTTTTACCAAATGATAAAATTCTGAAGCCTTTTGTGTTCCAATCCGGTAAGTAAACCCAGAATTGTCGATTACTTCAACAAACTCATGACCACTT
>JAYTBK010000213.1:0-10325 GCA_043737035.1 Bacteroidota bacterium
AAGGACTGCTTCTCGCATTCTCCATTCTTAACTGTCAATTCGTAATTGGTCAGGATATACATTTTTCTAATTGGGGCATGTCGCCACTTAATTTAAACCCTGCTAATACCGGCATGTTTGAAGGCGATGGACGATTAATATTTAACTACCGCAACCAGTGGAAAGGCGTGCCCGTCCCTTTTAGCACGTTTAGTTTTGGTGGAGATTTTAATTTAAAAAAACCAATTATTAAAGGAACGAATGAAGCCATTGGTTTAATTTTTAATCATGATGCATCGGGCGATGGAAAATATACAATCACCGATTTCAAAGTGCCGATAAATCATAAATTTTCATTTAAAAAAGATACCGGGTTAACTATTGCTTTTGGTGTGTTGGGCGGTGTAAGCAATGTGAAGATCGATCCAAATAAATTATCGTATGATAAACAATGGGACGGGGATGCTTACAACGGAGGAATTGTGAATGGCGAAAATTTTAGCATTTTAAGTAAAACGTTTGCCGATGTTTCTTTAGGAACTGTTATTCAGAAAAAATTTACACAAAACTGGATGGTGAATGTTGGCTACGGAATTAGCCACCTTAATAAACCAAACATTTCATTTTTTAATACTGCCGGCGTTACTTTAAAACCACGGCATACTGAATCATTAATGCTTAAATATAGTTTTTCAAACCTTGCGTCAGTAATGATCGAGTATTATGGTAACCAACAACAAAAGTTTATGGAAAACCTTGCCGGTATTTCTTACCATTATACCATTGAGCCCAAAACCCAAACAACATTAAATATTGGTGTGCTCAACCGTTTTGGCGACGCTTTAATTACTACTGCAGGGTTACAATATAATTCAACCCGTTTTCAGGTTTCGTATGATTATAATTACTCTCAATTTAAAAAAGCAACTAACGGGAAAGGCGCTTTCGAAATTTCGCTAATTTATATTTACGCAAAACCCAAAGTGTTTATACCAAAAACAAGAGTTTGCCCGGTATATATGTAGCTCGCCATGAAATTGAAATATTTGTTGTGTAACGCGTGTTTTGTTTTTTGCTTCATTAACAGCTATGGGCAAAATATAAAACGTTTACTCAAACAAGGCAGTGAGGCAATTTCTATTAAAGATTATTCATCGGCTTCCCAAATTTACAACCAGGTTATTTTACTGGATTCTTCAAAAATTGAATACCAGCTTTTATTTGCCGACGCATCGCGTTTAAATTTTGATGAAACGGTAGCACTACACTGGTATCAAAAAATTTATAAAAAAGATAATGGGCGCACTTACAAAGAAGTTCCTTTTTATATGGCAACCCACTTAAAAACAATGGGAAGGTATAAAGAGGCGAAAAAGTTTTTTGATAAATACTATAAAAAACAGCGAAACAGCAAAGACCTTAATCAAAAAAAGCTTGCTTTAAAAGCCAAACAGGAGTTTGAAGCGTGTGATTTAGCGCAGATCATTATAAAAAATCCGGTGGATGTAAAAGTTATTCACCTTGATAGCATGGTTAACAGCAAGGTGAGTGAATACGCACCTTTTGAGTTTGACAGCACACTCTATTTTTCGTCGTTGCGTGATCAAACCCACAAAGATAAAAATGAGATAGGTTATAATAAATTATATACCGCTCACAAATCTCCCGACAAAAAAAACAAGTGGTTAAAAGCAAAAGAACTTGATAGCTTATTTAATAAAAACGGCATTCATAACGCTAACACCAGTTTTAATAACAATTATACTAAAATTCTGGTTTCTCGATGCGCTTCGGTGAGTGCAAGTCAATACAGTTGCGAAATATATTTTTCCGATTTTGTAAACGGACATTGGACAGAGTTACAAAAGCTACCTTCTCCAATTAATTTAAGCGGTAGCAATACAACCCAGCCTTGTTTATCAGAAATAAACAATAAACCTACTTTGTTTTTTGCGAGCAATCGCAGCGGTGGTGAGGGTGGCATGGACGTATGGTACGCTTACATGAATGCCGACGGAACTTTTCAAACACCTATAAATGCTGGCAACAAAGTGAACACGGTTGAAGATGATATTACACCGTGGTTTGTGAAAGAAAACAACACACTATACTTTAGTAGCACTTGGCATAAAGGCCTGGGTAATTTTGATATCTTCAGGGCACAGTTTAAGGAAAATGTTTTTTCTGTACCTCAAAATATGGGGTCTCCAATTAACAGCAGCAACAACGATATTTACTATAGCATTAATTCTAAAAAAGATAAAGCATATATATCATCAAATCGCATTGGATCTTACTTTGAAGATAAGCCTAATTGTTGTAATGATATTTATACGTTTACGATAACCCCGCTTAGCGAACCACCCAGGCCGGTAGATTCGAGCGCTCTAATTTTGAGTCAAATGAAAGTATTATGTCCGTTAACCTTGTATTTCCATAATGATGAGCCCGACCCAAAAACAAAATCGGTGACAACCCGAAAAAGTTATAAAAAAACTTATGAAGATTACCTGACGTTAAAACCAAAATACCTAAACGAATATCCTAAAGGATTGGACCCTGAGGAAAAAAATTTAGCGGTAAACAGGGTCGAGAATTTTTTCGAGGACAGTGTAGAAGCGGGTATGCAAGACCTTGACAAATTTGCTCTTTTGCTGGAAGAAGTTCTACTGCGAGGCGAAAAGGTGAAGATCACGTTGAAGGGTTATTGCAGTCCGTTAGCAAGTACCGATTATAATATAAACCTTGCAAAGCGACGCATTATTAGTTTATTAAATTATTTTTTAGAATACGATAACGGAAAATTTGTAAAGTATGTAAATAATAAAAATGAATATGATGGCCGTATTGTTTTTTTTGATGAAGATATCGGAGAACTGCCGGTTACAAAAGTGAGCGATGATGTAAAGGATGTGCGGAACTCTGTGTATAGCCCATATGCTGCTGCTGAACGAAAAATACAAATCATTGCGGTAAGCTATTTAAAACAGTAGAATTCCAATAATTTCTCGCCTTTCCTTTGTAGACGGGTTGGTGGTGAGAACATAAAATTCCCGGCGAGTAAGTTTTTACCACTTACAAACCAAAATCAACCACTTACAAAGTGGCAAAAATTACTTCAGTTTAATGGCACATATTTATATTCGGGTGTTAAGCTGAATCAATAAAACAAGGATAAACATTAACAAAAAGATCGTTTAAGTTAATTGCTAATTAAAAACCTTTTTATTATGTTTGGCGTCATTCTTAAACCAGAAACTAACCAAAAAACAACAATCATGAGTCACAAAAAAACATCAGGCGGTTTTCCATTAATCGTTTCAGCAGTTGCTATCGTTATCTGTTTATTGATCGGCATCGTAGTTTATAAATTCGTATTAGGTGATCCGGGTAATTTTGATGCCGAAGGCCCGGAAAAAGGGCATCCTCAAAACTTCTTTGGTATTATGTATAAAGGTGGATTTATTGTGCCTATATTATTGGGAACTTTATTTACTGTAGTTTGTTTTTTCTTTGAGCGTTTAATTACAATCCAAAAAGCAAACGGAGCTGGTAACACAGATAAATTTGTTGCTAAAATTAAAGGATTAGTAGCGGCGGGTGATTTAAATGCTGCTATTGAAGCTTGTGATAAACAAAAAGGATCTTTAGGAAATGTTGTTCGTGAAGGTTTGGTAAAATATCAATTCGTACAAAACGACCCAACAATGGATAAAGAATCTAAAGTAGCAGCAATCTCTAAAGCGTTAGAAGAAGCAACTGCTTTGGAATTACCAATGTTATCTAAAAACTTAAGCGTTATATCTACTTGTGCATCTATCGGTACATTAGTTGGTTTGATCGGAACGGTTGTAGGTATGATTCGTGCCTTCGGGGCATTAGCAGCGGCTGGTACTCCTGATACAGCTGCTTTAGCAACTGGTATCTCTGAGGCTTTGGTAAATACATTAGTTGGTATCTTATCTTCTGCATTAGCTATTATTTTCTACAACTTTTTCTCAAACCGTGTAGATCAAATTACTTATGCAATGGATGAAGCTGGTTTCTCTATTATTCAGGAATTCCAGACTTCAGGAAAATAATTCCCTTTCCATTATGGAATCGGATTATAAATTCTATCTAATAATCAGTAATTAAAAAATAAGACATGGGAAAGATAAAAGTAGCCGCTCACGCTCCGTCAATTGACATGACGCCGATGGTGGATCTAGCCTTTTTGTTGGTTACATTCTTTATGCTTACCGCATCCTTTCGTATGGCCGAACCGGTGATAGTTGATCCACCTTCATCCGTATCAGAAAAAACATTGCCTGAAAACACTGTGTTAATAACAGTTGATAATAATGGCCGTGCTTTTTTCGGTGTTGGAAACGGTGAGGCGAGAACTAATACTTTAGCAAAGATGAGCGAAAAGTATGGCATAAAATTTAACGCAGATCAAACCAAAAAATTTGGCGGTTTATCAAGTTTTGGTGTAGAGATTAAAGATCTGCCAAGATACCTGAATGCAACAGAAGGTGAGAGATTAAAATTTCAACCACAAAAAGGAGTTCCTTTGGATTCATTAAATAATCAATTAAGAGACTGGATCAATATTTCAGCTACTGAATTGAATATTATTTATATGCGAAACAAAGAGAAAGCCGACGGTTCGGGACAGCAGTTTAAGGGGGAGAAGCCTCGTTATGCAATTAAAGCGGACGCGAAAGCAAAATACATTTATGTAAAAGATGTATTTAAAACCTTTACCGATATGAAAATTTACACTTTCAATTTGATCACATCAATGGAAGGTGGAGGATCGATTCCTGCAGCAACAGTTGCAGGAAAACCAGGAGCACATTAACAGTATTAATATTAAAACAAATTTAATATGGCAGAAATAGCAGACAGTGGCGGCGGACATGGTAAAGGCGGTAAGAAACGCGCCAAGAAACAGAGTACCCGCGTGGATATGACTCCAATGGTAGATTTAGCGTTCCTGTTATTAACGTTCTTCGTTTTAACATCAACCTTTAGTAAGCCAAAAAGCATGGAGTTAAGCTTACCGGCAGAACCACCTCCTGGAAGTCCACCACCACCGGAAGTAAAAAATGGGGTTACTTTTTTATTAACTAAGGATGATAAAATTTTTTATTATGCAGGGCAATTTTACTCAGCAGGTAATGAAAAAGGAATGGCTCCAACAGAATTAAAAGAAACAACCTTTGACTCCGATGGCTTGCACAAATTATTGATGGAACAAAATAAGTGGGCCGTTGAAGAGATTAAAGGATTAGCGGACAAAAATAAAAACAAACAGCTGGCAGATACAGCGTTTAAACGTATGGCTGTTGATGCAACAGCAGATATCCGAGCCATTACCGTTTTAATTAAAACCGATGATCAGGCAACCTATAAAAATGCAATTGATATGTTGGATGAATTAAAGATCTGTAATGTCGGTAAGCGTGTATTAGGAGTAGAAATGTCAGCACCTGAATATCAATTGTTACAAGAAAAAATTAAATAACCATGACAGCAAATTGGAATAGTGTAGTTGACGACTCTAGGAACGACATCGTTTTTGAAGGGCGCAACCAGGAATACGGAGCTTACGAGCTACGCCGTAAATACAATTGGACAGTTACTTTAATATTAGCTTGTATGATTGGCACAGTGGTATTGGGAATGGGCATAAAAATGATATTAGGGATGCAAAGTGATGCATTGGATAAAGGAACAGTGTTGGATATGACCACCATTGATTTAACTCCGCCACCAGCCGATAAAAACGAACCACCACCACCGCCACCACCGCCACCGCCACCCGTATTGGAAACGGTGAAGTTTGTGCCTCCGGTGATTAAGGATGATGCAGTAGAAACTGATCCACCACCACCACAGGAAAAACTTTCAGAAACCAACGTTAGTACTGTAACACAGGAAGGCGATGGCGATGCGGTTGTTGTGCCCACCGAAGGAAACGGAAATGGTGTAGTTGAAGAAAAAGCGCCCGAAATTTTTACGGTTGTTGAAGAGATGCCTGAATTTCCGGGCGGACCTATGGAAATGATGAAGTATATTCAAAAAAACATTCAGTACCCGCAAATGGCTAAAGAAGCAGGACTAAGCGGCAAGTGTTTTCTTAAGTTTGTTGTAAACGGAAGTGGGAATATTACCGACGTAACTGTTTTAAAAGGCGTACCAGGCTGCCAAGAGTGTGATAGGGAAGCGATACGCGTTGTAAAGTCAATGCCTAATTGGAAAGCCGGAAAGCAAAACGGAAGATCTGTTTCAGTATTCTTTAACTTACCAATTAATTTTCAGTTAAAATAAGTTGATCCCCCAATAATGAATCCTTCTGCCTTAAGAGCGGAAGGATTTTTTTTGAAAAGTAAATGAGGTATTAAGTCACATATCAATAAAACCAAACGCTATGAAAAGATCGCCAACAGAATTAATTAACCTAACGTTTAGCGGACTTATGGTGTTACTAACCATTACAGGCACCATTGTTTTTTTCTTTACCGATCTTCTATCCGACCGTGTTTACGGCAATAAGCGCTATATACTTGGTGCTGTGTTTTTAATTTATGCGGTTTACAGAAGCTATCGCATTTATAGCGTGCTTAAACCAAAAGTATAGTTGGATTTTCCCATTTGCTATTAGCACCTGACGAACAAACTAAGAATAGGACTTTCTTAGTACACTAAATTTGCATCTCGGCGCTTGCTTAGCTTGGTATCACTAGACTTTCGTTTGGCACAGGAATTAATTAATACGGCTTTAGTCTCGATAAATCAATATAGTGCGAGTGGACTAACACCAGACTTTAGCCCTAAAAACTATATTAGCTTTTTGCTTTAAACACTTTTATTTTCCCTGCGGACTTTTAAAGAAATCAATTTGTTTTTTATTGTTAGGATCGAGTTCCTTAATCATATTAAAATATTCTTTAGCCTTTGTGTAATCCTTTACAACAACAGCATTATATCCTAAATATTCGCTTGCTTCAACAACGCCATTTTTATTGGCGGCCCGCTCTTCCGGTTTAACCAGCGATAAAAATTGCTCATAATATTTTTTTGCCAGCCACTTTTCATTTTTAAGATCTTGCTGCACATTTGCTTTTGCTCTCCACAAATATCCTGTAGCGTAAGTCGGGCTTTTTTGTACCAATTTAGAAAAACAAGTATCAGCCTGTACAAATAAACCTGAAGCATCAGCATCTTTTTTGTCGCGCTGTTTGTTACCACCTTCGTAATAATAAGCACGGCCCATTTCGTAAAAATCCTGACCGGTTAAATTTGCAGGATCACCATTTTCAATTTTCTTGTAAGAGTCGATTACCCTCATATATTTTTTCGATCTCATATATGATTTGGCAATTTCTCTTACAATATCACTACCCATTTTAGGATCAAGCGAAGCCGCTTTTTCCATTTCAATAATGCCTAAACTATCTTTGCCGGTTTTAGAAAGCAAAATACCTCTGTATTTGTAATCAAGCGGCGAATACTTAAAATCGGCACCTTCTTTTGTAAAAAATTTATTAATGGCACGTAAGCCTTTGGTATATGCAGCAGTATCAGTTTTATTTCCGAGTTCAGCATATGAATGCCCTAAATAGCGATCTAAATATGGATTAGTATTGCCGCTCATTTGTAACTTTTCAATTTCAGTAATGGCTTCCGAATATTGTTTATTTGCAAACAAAAATTCAGCGTAACGTTTACGTGCGGCTTCACTATTATTTAGCGCTAAATATTTTCGATAGCTTTCAATCGCGTTTGCTTTTTGGCCGGCTAAGTAATACACTTCTGCTTTTTCGCGGTAAGCCGGAGCATAATTGGCATCAATGCCTTCAGCCTGTTTGTAAAGGTCTAATGCGAGTTGGTAATTTCTTGCACGTTGGTATAATTTACCTGATCGTAAAATCCCTTTTGGTGATTTTAAATTTAACTCGGTTGCTTTGTTATATTCTTTAATTGCAGGTCCGCCATCCGATGGATTTTTTTCCAATAAAGCATCACCCATTAAAATATGGTTTTCCGCATTTTTTGGGCCAATTTTTATAGCGGCATTTAATAAGTTAATGGCTTCGTCTAGATTTTTGTTTTCAGAATTTATATAAACTTCGGCTGTTTTACGCATTACTTCAGTGTTTTTATTAGCACCTAAAGTAGCAGCTTTGTAAAATTGTGTTTTGGCTTCGGCTGTTTTTCCTTTGTACCAAAGTATTTTCCCTAAGCCCACATTATTTAAAGGATATGTTGCATTTATATCAGCACCTTTTTGATAAAAGAGGTTTGCCGAATCTAAATCGCCGGTTTGAAAATAATTTTCGCCCAAATAAAAATAATTTTCTCCTTTCGAACTTTCTTTTGCTACTAAACTTTTTAAATCTATTCCTGCCGATTCATAACGTTCGTTATCGGTTTTTGTCACAGCATCTTGCAGGGTTTGAGCATTTATGGCCTGTTGGATAATTAACGCTGAAACAATTAAAACTACTTTTCTCATTTTTTTCTTTTTAAAAGTTTATTGGCGTGTATTTAACTTTCCGCCTTTTATTGTAATGGTAATTTGTTTATTGATCTTACTTTCTAAACCGTAAATAAATAGTTTCCCCGGATCCACCGAAAGCCTGAAATCCATTCGGTAACTCTGTTGGTCGGGTTTTTCAGAATAGTTTAAAGGGTTAAATTGGGCAACGCAATTAATGCTGAAGTTGTTTATAAACAACTGACCCGGCATATCGTACAATTTTTCTTCGCTGTTGGGCTTATTAAACAAAAATAAATTAGCAGTAGCATTTCCTTTAAAAGAAATAATTTGCGAACCTTTACTTTGTAAAATGCTATCAAGTTTATTATTCCCGGTTTCCAAACGTGCGGCATCTGTTTGTAATAAAAAATCGCCGTTCGTTAAATTGAGTATCATAAACGCATACTCCGTTTTACCTTCAAAAGGGTTAAAAGAACGATCAATGGATTGAATGGTGAGTGGTGTTTCTGCAACAAAATCGGTGTTTGCAACTTGCGCGCGCAAAACATTTAAAGCAAAAAGCAAAAAACCAGTTATATATAAAACGAATTTCAAAGGTTGTGCTGTGTGAGCGTTAAAAATACTGTTTTTAAAAGTCAATATACCTGCCAATTAGTTCATTTAATTTCAATATCACTCTAAATTAACATTATTTTAAAATCTTATTTTTTAGGTAGCGGCGTAAGGTCAATTTCGATAAGCCTTTCTTCCTGCCGATTTGGTGGAAGCCCTTGTTTAAGAAACATGAGTTGGCCTTTTTCACCCGCAATAAAAGTTTCGATGCCTTTTGCTAAACTAAATTCAGCCGAACGCCTGATGATGCAAATATTTCTGCAGAAGGGATAATCGCCTGTAGCAATGTTTGATTGGTCGGGCATATAGGCAACGGCGTTATTGGTTTTAGAAACGGCCAGTATTTTAATTTTTCCATAAAATTGTTTTGTGATTGAATCATCTTTATCGCTGAGCCAAGCATAATCGCAAACGCCTATCGCGCTTTCATTTTTTGATAAGGCATCCACAAGTTGTTTCGTGGATGTAACAGTTGAACAATTTTTTCCGAAAACGGATTTTGACATCAAGCTATCTTTTAATTGACGTGTGTTACCTGAATTTTGGTTATCAAAAATAATTTGAATGCGTTTGCCTTTAACGTATGACGAATCATTTCCTTCTAAAATACTTTCGAGCATTTGAATGGAAATTAAAGAATCGCTAAAATTTTTGTTGACGATAAAAGCGATCGCAGTTTTTGCAACTACGGACGTATGCGGATAAATATTTTTTGATTTAAATTTTTGAAGTTCGTCCGCGTTTAATTGCCGTGTAATGGCGATGGCTTTACAGCTATCGTTATAAAGTGCTTCAATGCAATTTTTTTCGTTAGATGCAATTGTTGTGATATTAGCATATTTATAGATGGTACTGAACGTATAAATTTGATTTTGGATATGTAAAGCTAAGCCTTCGTCGTACATCAACGTAAGTGTACCGCTTGTTGGCGAATCTTTTTTAGTGATGTCGTCTTTCATTCCGCATGATGCGAACATGACGAAAAGCATTAACGAAAATTTTTTTACTGCTAGTAGTTTCTTCGATAGAGTTGTAAAATTTTGCATTCGGTTTTAAAATTAAATAGTATTACCGGCGTTTAATTCTTCCCAAAATTCTGCGCCTCTGCGCGTATGAGGTATTACAATGGTTCCGCCAACTATATTGGCAACCGAAAATATTTCATAAATTTCTTCGGTTGTACATTTTTCTTCAAAACATTTCAATAAATGATATTTGATACAATCATCGCAACGTAAAACCA
>JAYTBK010000214.1:0-4333 GCA_043737035.1 Bacteroidota bacterium
GTTATCCAAATAAAAAGTGAGCGCGTTGTTTCTACCGAAATATTGGGTAGTGAAAAACACTTCATAAAAATAAGCGTTATAGATAATGGCATTGGTATGGACAAGGAACACCTCACTAAAATATTTACAATTTTCCAACGCTTACATAACCGCAACGAATATTCGGGTAATGGTATTGGTTTAGCTATTTGTAAAAAAATCATGGAAAATCATGATGGTAAGATAGATGTTTCCAGCTCTCCGGATGTTGGAAGTACTTTTAATATTTATATTCCTTATAGTTAAATGAACCTGAATAAACTCCATAACTTATTGCGGAAGACGATCCGGACAATTCGTTAACGTTGAAAAATGTTTTAAATCGCACCCCGCGTTTTTAAAAGTTGAAATGGTCAATAATGGTAAAGAATTGCTCGAATAACTGAGGGATCCAACCAAAACAAATCCCCGCGTTTATACTCACAGATATAAATATGCCCCTGCTAAATGGTATTGAAGCACTTGAAAATAATTTGCAAAGACGAGTGTTTAAATAAAATACCAGTATTTAGTTACTCATAGGCCATTAATGCTATTTACGAGCAAAAATGCAGCGTGTTGGAGACAAAGGCTTTTATTATTAAACCATAATGTATTGGATAATTTTGATAATATTCCGCGCAAAATTTTGGAGTACTTAAAAGATTAATATGTTATTTAATTTGAGCTACGATTGTATGTGTTCAATAAAAAATCGGTTAAGTTGTGATCCAAATTGATCAACCGAAGTCGACTTTTGCATAACGCGCTCAATCAAAATTAGCGCCCGAAAAAACAAGACTCAATAATAACTTTAACGGATTAAAATCTACAACGCACTGGTAAATGAAAACTGATAAAATAATCTGTTGATAAATTTCCTTCACTGCATCGAAATAAGATTTACATTTGTGATATCATTTTAATATCAAAATAATTTAATCTAAAAACATAAATATGAAATCAGAAAAAATTATCACACCCGTTAACGGTTATCTTTCATTTGTATTATTGTTGGGTGCAATAGCTGTAATAGCATTCGGTACTTATACTAACCATGTACTTCTTACAATTATTGCTTTGCCGGTTGCTATAATTATTGCAAAGGGTTTAATAGTAATTAGCCCCAACAGTTCAAAAATTTTATTACTATTTGGAAATTATAAAGGAAGTATAAAACAAAACGGACTATTCTGGATCAATCCGCTATACGTAAGATCAACACTATCGCTGCGTGCGCGAAATTTTGAGAGTGAAAAAATAAAAGTGAACGATAAAATGGGCAATCCAATACTTATTAGCGTAATATTGGTATGGCGCGTAAGTGATACGTTTAAGGCGGCTTTTGAAGTGGATAGTTATGAAAATTTTATTCGTATACAAACCGATTCGGCCGTGCGTAAGTTGGCGGGTTCATTTCCTTACGATCATTTTGAAGACGAAAGAGCAACGGTAACGTTAAGTACAAATTTTGATGATGTAAATAAAGCGCTTGAAAACGAAGTATCTGAAAGATTACAAATTGCCGGTATTGAAGTAATTGAATCGCGTATCGGTTACCTTGCTTACGCGCCCGAAATTGCTCACTCTATGTTAAGGCGCCAACAGGCTTCGGCAGTTGTAGCTGCGCGCCATAAAATTGTTGAAGGTGCCGTAGGAATGGTAGAAAGCGCATTGCAAATGCTTGCTGATAAAAAAATAATTGAATTTGATGAAGATCGTAAAGCAGCAATGGTAAGCAATTTAATGGTGGTATTATGCGGCGATAGCGAAACCAAACCTGTAATTAATACCGGCACTTTAAACCAGTAACAATGTCGGAGAAAAAGCCGTTTGCGCTACGTATAGATTCGGAAACGATGAAGCACATTGAGAAATGGGCCGCCGACGAATTTAGAAGTGTGAATGGCCAAATTGAATGGATGCTGAACAAATCTTTAAGAGACGCGAAACGTACGCAAAACCTGAAAGACAAAAAAAAATAAACCGATACGCCTATAAATTTAAATAAGTGATTGGTTTTAATAAACAACCGCCGCGTAAAACATTTTAAATAGTGCGTACATTGGTGTAATGATTTTGAAATTTACTACCGTTTTATGGACCAAGTTTAAAAAACAAGTGTTTAAGCAAGTCATTGTAGTTTTAGTTTTTCAATTTTCTTTTTTTAGCACTATCAGTGCGCAGAATAGGGATGTTGATTCTTTAAAAAACTGTTTATATAGCGCAAAGCACGACACTGAACGCTGCAAAATATTAGATCAACTTATTGAAATAGCCCCCGAGCAGGAATGGCAAAGCTACAATGAGCAAATGAAAGAACTGGCCGTAAAAAATTTGGCGGTGAAGCTAACGGTACGCCAAATAAAATTATTTTCTAAATATTACGCGACGGCATTACACAATCAGGGAATTGTATTTTTTGAACGTTCAAACGACGAAAAAGCAATTGAGTATTTTAATAAAAGCATCGATGTTGCAAAAAAGGCGGGAAATACCAATCAAATTGCGATTTCCTTACAATCTATTTCTCAAATAAATATTAAAAAAGGTAACAACACGCTTGCGCTTAACCAACTTTATATTTGTTTAAAAATATTTGAAGATGAAAAGGATGAAATTGGCATTGCCGACGTTTACTTAAGTTTGGGCGACATTAGTTATTTTCAGAAGGATTTTAAAAAAGCGCTTGAATACCATGTAAAAAGTTACAATTTATATGTAAAAAATAATTACGACGTTGCTATTAGCTCCATTTGTTATAAGGTTGGCCTCGATTATTATGAGCTCAAAGATTATCCAAAGTCGTTATTATACCAGCAAAAAAGTATTGATATTATTGAAGGTTCCGACTTGCCCGCAAATTCGGTGGCGTATTTAAACATAGCGCAAATTTATATTTTACAAATTAAATATGCTAAAGCCCTCGTTTACGCATTAAAAGGTTTAAAGATCTCGGAAACGATGCAAAATAAAGTGGGTGTTAGCCAAAGCCACATTGTATTGTGTCGTTTACAGGAGTTGGAAAAGAATTTTAAAGAAGCCGCAGTGCATGGCGAACGCGCACTTTTAATTGCTAAGCAAATTGCCCACCCAACTGAAATAAGTTTGGCCGCGCGCGAACTTTCAACTATTTACACGGCACTAAAGCAGCCTAAAAAAGCCCGTAGCATGCAAGAGTTGTATGTTAATACCAGAAACACGATTGAAAATCAGGAATCGAAGAATGCGTTGCTTGAACAAAAATTAAAATATGAATATGAAAAAAAAGAATTACTCGCGCAAGCACACACCGAAAAAGCTCTTGATAATTTAACGTCGCGAAATGACAGAAGTAACCTTATGAAAAATATATGGCTCATCGTATTTGCTTCGGTTATTATTTTGGTTGGGTTAAGCGCATGGTTTTTATACCGCAATTTAAAGCAAAAAAGTATCATTACACTTCAAAAAAATAATTTATTAAAACAGAAATTGTTGGTGTCGCAAATGAACCCGCATTTTATTTTTAATTCGTTAAATGCCATACAAAATTATATTTTTAAACAGGATAGTTTAAAGGCTGCTAATTACCTGGCTCAATTTTCGGATCTTATTCGGATGATTTTGGATTATTCAAGAAAAGATTATATTTCGATTGATTCAGAAATTAAATTATTAAATATTTACCTTGATTTACAAAAATTGAGGTTCGAGAACAAGTTTGATTATGTAATTTTTGTGGATCCAAACATAGAAACTGAGTTCACGCATATACCGCCCATGTTGGCTCAGCCATTTATAGAAAACGCGTTGGAACACGGTATTTTTTACAAAAAAGAAAAAGGGAAAGTGGAGATAAAATTATTTTTTGACGGTGAAAATTTAATTTATGAAATAGATGATAATGGAGTAGGGATGGAGGACGCGTTGAAATTAAAGCAGAAGTTAAAAACACCCTATCAATCGCTGGCAACAATTATTACAAAAGAACGGATGAATATCATAAGTGACCATAACGGTAATAAAAACGAAATAGAAATTACGGATAAAAAAAATGAATCGAACGAAAGTTCGGGCGTAAAAGTTAAGTTTGCGGTACCATTTAAATTAATATAAAACATGTATGATCAAAGCGGTAGTTATTGATGATGAAAAAAACAATCAGGAGCTCATCACAAATCTTTTAAGTGCTTACGCACCAAACATACAGGTTGAAGCGGTGGCCGAGTCGGTTGAAACTGGCTACAAGGCAATTTTAGAGCATAAGCCCGATTTAATTTTTTTAGATGTGCGAATGCCCGATGGAACTGGATTTGATCTTCTAAAATTTTTT
>JAYTBK010000215.1:0-1603 GCA_043737035.1 Bacteroidota bacterium
GATAAAAAATCGAGTTCGGTTGGAGGGTTTAATGGCGGATTTAATTTCTTAAAATATTTTGGTCGTAATGAGTTTAAGTATGGTTTTGAATTAGTTGGTACTAACACCGCTTACGACATACAAACTCCATTGTTATCTCAAATTAATTACTCAAAAAATTCAACCGAAATTGCTGGACACATGAAATACCGCTTTTTAGAAAAGAAAAAGTTTTTTGTAATTGAGCCAAGTTTTCGTTTGCAATACTATGCTAAGTTTAGTGAGCTTTCGGCAGAGCCTCGTGTAGCATTAAAGTTTAGCCCAGGTCAGTTATTTAAAGATAAAGAAAGAAATGGGCTTCAGAGTGCTGTTTATCATATAATAAAGGCTGTTCGTTTTAAAGGTTCAGCAGGTATGTATAGCCAAAGTTTAATGAGTGCTTCATCTGATAAAGATGTGGTAAATTTATTTTACGGATTTATAAATGGACCAGAAGATTTACCAAAAACATATAAAGATAAAAACAACGAAACCGTTACTGTAAAAGGCGAAGGCGCTGTGCAAAAAGCCACGCATTTAGTTGCAGGTTTAGAAATAGATGTGCTTAAAAATTTAGAAGTGCAAATAGAAGGTTATCAAAAATACTTTAAACAATTGCCATCTGTAAATCGTGAAAAAATATTTGACGAAAACGATGCTTCAAAACCTGAAGCCAATCGCAAAACATTTATAATGGAATCGGGCGTGGCAACTGGTTTGGATTTTACAGCTAAGTACGAAAAAAAACGTTTTTACTTTTGGGCGGTTTACTCGCTTACCTTTAACAAACGCTATGTTGGTAACACTACTAGTGGGAATGTGTTTGAGTACGCTCCTATTTACGACAGAAGGCACAATGTAAACTTAGTGGGAACTTACACCTTTGGTAAAAAGAAAAATTTTGAAGCAAGCATCCGTTGGAATTTCGGTTCGGGCTTTCCTTTCACGCCAACTCAAGGTTTTTATCCTAATATTAATTTTGATAATCAGTTTAATTACGATTACACCAATGCTAATGCAACTTTAGGATACGTGCCAGGCGAGTACAACTCAAAGCGTTTACCTGATTATCACCGTATGGATGTGGGCGTAAAATGGAAATATGATTTTAGCGCGCGAACGAAACTCGAAGTAAATATTGGTGCTACCAATGTGTATAACCGTGAAAATATTTTCTATTTCGATCGTGTGAAAAATGCTCGTGTTAATCAGTTACCAATTTTGCCTAATATAAATTTAACGTTGAAGTTTTAATCATATAAATTAGCGATTCTTCAAAAATTAATATTAAAACTACGTTAAATGGCTTTTAAAATATATACCAAAACAGGCGATAAGGGATTAACAGGATTGATTGGTGGTACTCGTGTACCAAAATTTGATACTCGCATTGAAGCTTACGGCACCGTTGATGAGCTCAATTCGTATATTGGTTTAATTAGAGATCAAAATATTGATGAGCAATCTAAAAACACTCTCATTGAAATACAAGACCGACTTTTTACCCTAGGCTCATTGTTAGCAGAAGATAAAGGGAAAAATAAAATGGCGTTGCCGCACATACACGAAACGGATATTGAATTAT
>JAYTBK010000216.1:0-10306 GCA_043737035.1 Bacteroidota bacterium
ATTGTTCCTTCGTTTACGTAATTGCTTCCCGTTCCTGTTATATCACGCTCTAGCGAAAACACACTGGCGGCTGTTCTTACAACTTTTATTCTTAATGTATTATTTGATACGTTTGTAATTCCATCGGCACCATCAATAATTTTTACTGCACCGGCAAGTGTACCCGATCTTTTGTACACACAAACTTCGTCGAGTGTACCGCCAACACGAACAAAATAACCGTTAATATTTATCGCCTGTAAATTGGGAACATCGCTAGTTAAATACACATCCACGTAATTTGTACCGGAAGTATTAAACTGAAGATTAGCATAAAATTCCCACTGGCAATTATTCGCTAACGTGCTTGGCGTGCTAATATAAAAGTTAGAGTTTGTTGTGGTGTTTGCCGACTTCAATTGCCCGGCCGCCACACTAAAATCGGACGCGGAATTTAAAGTCCATGTTGGGTTTGCGGTGAAATCACCATCGACAAAACTATCAGTAACTTGAGCCTCAATTTTACCGGCAAGAAAATACAAAAAAAGCGCGATGATGATGCTTATTATCTTCATAAATTTATAAAAAACCAAGTTACTTAATTTTTTTGATTAAGAATAATTTAACACTTTTGCGATTACATTAAATAACGTAGAAATAACATGAAGATAGCAGTAGTAGGCGCAACAGGTTTGGTTGGAACAAAAATGCTTGAGGTTTTAGCGGAACGAAATTTTCCGTTAACCGAAATAATTCCTGTAGCTTCTGAAAGATCTGTTGGAAAAGAAATAAATTATAACGGAAAAAAATATACTGTGTATTCGATGCAAGCGGCTATTGATGCCAAACCACAGATAGCATTATTTTCGGCAGGTGGAGCTACTTCATTAGAGTGGGCAACAAAATTTACAGAAGCAGGCATCACCGTTATTGATAATTCATCGGCATGGCGTATGGATACAACTAAAAAATTAATAGTTCCCGAAATAAACGGACATGAACTAACTGCCACAGATAAAATTATTGCAAACCCAAATTGTTCAACGATACAATTAGTTGTGGCTTTAAACCCATTGCATAAAAAATATAAAATAAAACGCGTGGTTGTTTCTACTTATCAATCCGTTACAGGTACAGGCGTAAATGCGGTTACGCAATTAATGAATGAACGTGCTGGCACAAAAGGAGAAATGGCTTATAAATATAAAATTGATTTGAACGTAATTCCGCAGATAGATGTTTTTACCGATAATGGTTACACTAAAGAAGAGATGAAAATGGTGAATGAAACCAAAAAAATTATGGGCGATGATTCGATCCGCTTAACGGCAACCGCAGTGCGCATTCCGGTAATGGGTGGCCACAGTGAAAGCGTAAACGTAGAGTTTGAAAATGAATTTGAAGTAAATGATGTTTTCGAAATCTTAAAGAAAACAAAAGGAATTATCGTGCAGGATGATGTTGCAAATCAGGTTTATCCGATGCCAATTAACGTGCATGATAAAGATGAAGTGTTTGTAGGACGAATACGTAGGGATGAAACCCAATCTAAGACTTTAAACTTGTGGATCGTTTCCGATAATTTAAGAAAAGGCGCCGCTACAAATGCCATTCAAATAGCGGAATATTTAGTGAAAAATAAATTTGTATAAAAAGTTTAGAAATTAAAGTTTCAGTGCGCTATATAATTGAAGTAAAGTAAAAAAAAGGCTGCCGTGCCCATCCCCGTTTAAAGCACCGCAGCCTGATTTTTGGTTTAAACTAAATAAAACCTATGATAAAGAACGTATTATAAAATTAATCGTTTAATTCAGTTATTAAAACAACCAATTAATAAGTGGTAGGTTTTACTTTATAAGTGGTTAATTTTGGGTTAAATATGTATTGAAAAAATTTAAGAGTCGCAATTAAAACGATACTAGTTTCACTCCAAAAGTAAAAGGAAACAATTCAGGGCCTCTGCCACTTTCAAACAATGGCGTTAAAGCATAATCGGCATACAATGTAAAATTGTTATAACCAATGCTGGCGTGCGCGTTAACCCGAAACGGATTTAGGTTATAGTTATCTTTCCTTATTAATTTTATATCCTCTCCTTTCAATTCTAATACCTGGCGCGTACGCGATCCCAGTTTGTAACCGCCAATTACACCAAACGCAATGTGAAACGCTTTATGCGGGTTTTTACTTGTATTAAATTCTAAGAGTACAGGAACATTTACAAAGGTTGTTTTAAAACGATTTTTTCTATAATTAAAAACATTTGACGAATCAATTATTCCGGAAGTATAACTGCTGTCTGGGTTCAATTTTGTACGATTGCGAAATTCGTATTGACTCCATTCAAAGCCTAATCCAACTACCAAGTTTACATAGTTTTTATAAATATGAATGTCTTTTTCCAAAGGATTTAATTGGAAGTTAAGTGATTTACCGTAATTAAGTTCCATGTATTTTTGGTTTTTTGGAAGAATAAAACTTCCTCCCGATGTCCATCCATTTACGCCTATTCCAAATCCTGCCCAGTTATGAAATTCTTGATCATCATTGCTTAAATGGGTATCTATATCTAAATGTTTATCGATGATTACAAATTTCTTTTTCTTAAAATTAAACGTTGTCGAATCCCTTTTACTACTCATGTTATTATTTTCATCACCAACTACTTTCGCTATCGAAGATGAATTTGAAGCTTCAGCACTTACGTCTTTCGGATCGCCTTTAAACTTGATGGCGCTCGATCCGGTAGCATTGGCATTTATTTTTTGCGAAGCGTACACTTTAGCAGTAGATGCGCCCGACGTTGTAATATTTACTGTTTCCGTGTTGAGTTTATAGGTTTTTAAAGTTGAAGCTCCGCTAACACTACTATGGAGCATATTATTTTTTCCTTCAAGGTTAACCATGGAAGCGCCACTTACATTAACCGATGCATTTGGACAATCGATATTAGCCGTAACATTACTGGCGCCCGAAGCAACAATGAAAACACTATCGCATTTCAAAATATTTAGCACCGTTATTTTTGAAGCAGCACTCGCCGTTATTTGATTGGGTGCAGGCCCGCTGAGATAAACTTTGTACGAATGCAAAAAACTTCCGCGACCGCGAATGGTTAATATTCCGTTTTCTACTGTTGTATAAACGTTGCTCATTTCGCTTTTGTCGGCCGTAACTTTAAGGGACAAAGTATCGCTCTGTAAAAATTGTACATTGGCAGCGCCCGACACTTCTAATTGTGTAAAAGGAGTAATCTCGCGGATTTCTGTTGTTTGCGCAGTTGACGAAATACTAATAAATAAAATAAGTAAAATGATATTAGTTCTCATAATGTTAACATTTTTAAATCGCGTAAAAAAAGTAAAGCATTTGTGCCCGCTTTGGTAACCCGGCTGGTGTTGGAAGATAGATTCATAAGTTAAAATTTAGTTTATGGTATTTAAGCATATGACGAACTTGCCTTTAAAAAAGTTACAGGTAGCACAAAAAAATTTTAAACAACGTGTTGGTTACACCGTAAGGCTTGAAGTTACAGGTCTAATTACCCGATATCCATTTTACAATATCGGATATCACTTTTTCATTTATGTTTCCAGGGTTTTCATATTCAGACGGAACAGATTTTCCTTCGCCCGATATAAATAAATGGTTCAACGTGGGGTACGAAATAAAAGTATTTTTTTCATCAGCTTTTAAATTGTCTTTCCAAATATTAAAATCTTTCATCGTAACCTGATAATCGCGTTCTCCTTGTAATACAAGCAACCGGCATTTTAATTTTTTTGCAGTTGCTACCTGATCATAGGCGTTAAGGGATTGCCAATAAGCGGAAGGCAAGCCCAATGGCAATTTATCAGGGGTTGCTTTTTTCAATTCCTCCGCATTTTTTAAAATAGCGGTTTGAGATTTCAATTCTGCAATTACCTTTTTCTCATCGTCACTTAAGCTATCCAAACTAAAAATATAAGTATACTGTTCTAGCACTAAATCTTGCAACGGTCTTGCATTACCTGCCATCATCACAATTCCATTTACCTTTGTTTTACTCGCTACTAAAGGAGCGCACATCGCTCCCAAACTATGGCCGATGATGTAAATTTTTGATTTTTTGAACTGAGGATTTTTTTTGATGGAATTTATCGCATTAACAGCGTCTTCAATTACTTCTGCGTTAATGCCCAGCTCATTAATGTTTTTGGCCATTTCATTTTTATAAACCAACGTGCGTTTATCGTAGCGCAAGCTCGCAATCCCATTTGCCGCCAAACCCAGCGCAATATCTTTTAATGGTTTGTTTGGCCCAATAGTTTCATCCTTATCATTAGGGCCTGAGCCGGCAAGTAAAATAACCACTGGGGGTGAGATTAAGTTGTTGGGAACGTTTAAAACTGCTGGCAATTCATATTTTCCGGATTTTAAAGAAAGCTTTGATTCATAAAATTTATAGGATTTATAATAACGCGGAAAGTTATATGCCAGGTTATTTTTTGGTGGAACAAAAAATATTCTAACAATTTTTTGCTGTTTATTATAAGATAATTCAAGATCGAGTTTTGTTTTTACAAATACGCAACGTACACTAATAATTTCAACACTGTCGTTTTTTTCTGTTTCAATGGATTCGAACGATTTATAGTCGCCAACATATTTAGGAATACTTTCCCATATATTTTTTAGCATATCAGCATTTAATTGATTGCTAACCAATGTATCAAACATTATTTGACAACTGTCATATTGGGCGCGCTGCATTTTACCAATTAATGAAATGGAAAGTTCGGTGTTGGTTTGCGCGTTAGATAAACACACTATAACCAATAAAAAAACAAAACTGAAAAGCGAGCGCATAATATTAATTTTATTGGAAGTAAATAGTTTGTGCAGTGGACGTGGCTTAAATTTTAATCACCTATTATACATAGTTATAACTTAATTAAAATAGAAAGTACTGTTAAGAATATAGTTTGTTTAATGATACTAATTTGGGAATTCCATGGGAACATCCATCAACAAAATTTCTGTATTATCAGATGTAATGGTGATATCAAACGCGTCAGTGCCCCAAATACCGTAAGCATCGCGTGTTTTGAGTTCCTGCCCGTTAATAGTAGCATTACCACTTATCAAAAAAGCATAAACACCGTTTCCGTTTTTTTTAATCGTGTAAGTTTGGGATTGATTACTTTCAAATACTCCTAAAAAAAACCATGCATCTTGGTGTATCCAAACACCTTCATCATTCTCGTTAGGTGAAAGGATCTGTTGAAATTTATTTTTCCGATCGGAAGGATTTAAAGTAATTTGTCCGTAACGTGGCTTTACATTTTGTTTATTTGGGATCACCCAAATTTGTAACAGTTTTAAATTAGCTTTTGTATTATTAAATTCGCTATGCACTACACCTGTTCCTGCGCTCATCACTTGTATGTCGCCCGGGTTAATTACTTCACCATTGTTACCCATATTATCTTTATGCAATAACTGGCCTTCAAGTGGAATAGTAATAATTTCCATGTTGTTGTGTGGATGTGATCCAAACCCCATTCCCCCCGAAATTTTATCATCATTTAAAACACGGAGCACGCCAAAATTCATCCGATTTTTGTCGTGATAGCTCGCAAAACTAAACGAATGGTGCGCATCAAGCCAAACATGATTTGCGTGCCCTCTTGTTTCTGCTGAGTGAAAAATAGTTTTAGCCATCATATTCTTATTAATTCCTATAATTTTCAATGCTTGTATCGAACGAGTGTTTGTATTCATTTACAAAACCGTAATTTATTCCGTCAACGCTTACTGAAGTTCCTTTTACCATGCCCAGTTGTATAAATACAACCTTTTGATTTTTTAATTCTAATTCAAGTGCGCTAACATTTTTTGCGGAAACTGTTACAACGACACGGCTTTGAGCTTCTCCAAACAAAAAGGCATCCTTACGAAAAGAAGGGTCGGAATTAATTTCAAATCCTAAATTATTAACCATTGCACTTTCAAGCAAATTCATAAATAAGCCACCATCACTTACATCGTGTGCGGAAGCGATTAATTTATTTTTAATAACTGATGTAACCGCATTTTGAATCTTAAATTCTGTTTCAAGATCGAAAAATGGAGCGGGCGCATTTTTTATTTTATGAAAACTGTATAAATATTCGGATGATGAAATATCATCTTTACTTTCGCCGATTAAATAAATAACATCGCTCTCATTTTTAAAATCAAGCGTCGTTTGTAATTCCTTGTCTTCTAAAATTCCAATCATTCCAATGGTAGGGGTAGGAAATACGGGTCCTTCATAACTTGATTGGTTATAAAAGCTAACATTACCACCTGTTACCGGAGTTTTAAATTTTAAACAAGCGCTGCTCATTCCTTTAATTGAACCCACAAACTGCCAATACACTTCGGGGTTGTAAGGGTTGCCAAAATTCAAACAATTTGTAACAGCACTCGGCGTGCCGCCGCTGCAAACAATATTACGCGCTGCCTCACTCACAGCAATGGCGCAACCAATTTCAGGATCGGCGTTAACGTAGCGAGAGTTGCAATCAACAGTCATAGCCAATGCTTTTTTTGTTCCTTTAATATTTACAATTGCCGCATCGCTGGGTTTGTTGGTGCTCATATTAATTCCGCCAACCATACTATCGTATTGATTATAGATCCAGCGTTTGCTGGCAAGGTTTGGAAGCTTTGCTAAAAATTGCATAGAAGGTTTTAAATCGTCAGGTTCATTAATCGAATTAATATTAAATTTTTTTGATTCCGCATAATAAGCAGGTTCTGTGTAATCTCTTTTATAAACGGGCGCTCCACCACCAAGTACTAAAACATCTGCCGGCACATCAGCTACCAATTCTTCGTGCATATAATATTTTAATCGGTCGCCTGCAGTTACTTCACCAATTTGTTCGCAGTTTAAATCCCACTTATCAAATACCGCTTGTACCAAATTTTCTTTTCCTTTTTCAACAACTACTAACATCCTTTCCTGCGATTCTGATAATAAAATTTCGAATGGATGCATGCCTGCTTGGCGCGTAGGAACTTTATGTAACCAAATATCCATACCATGTTTTCCTTTCGCACTCATTTCGGATGTGGAACAGGTAATACCAGCTGCTCCCATATCCTGCATGCCAATTACTGCACCGGTTTTAATAACTTCGAGTGTTGCTTCCAATAATAATTTTTCCTGAAACGGATCGCCCACCTGAACAGATGGAAGGTCTTTGGCGGAATCTTCAGTAAGGTCTTTACTTGCAAAAGCTGCACCCGCAATTCCATCTTTACCTGTTGAAGAACCAACAATGAATACAGGATTTCCAACACCATAAGAAGTAGCACTAACTGTTTCGCCTTCTTTTACAATGCCCACGCTCATGGCATTTACTAAAGGGTTAACATTATAACACTCATCAAAAAACACTTCGCCACCAACCGTTGGTATACCAAAGGCGTTACCATAATCGCCAATGCCTTTTACAACACCTTTCATTAACAATTGTGTTTTTTGAGAATTGATATCACCAAAGCGCAATGAATTTAATTGAGCAATTGGGCGTGCTCCCATTGTAAAAATATCGCGGTTAATGCCGCCAACTCCTGTCGCAGCACCTTGGTAAGGTTCTAACGCGCTCGGGTGGTTATGTGATTCAATCTTAAAACAGCAACCAAGCCCATCGCCAATATCAACCAAGCCGGCGTTTTCTTCACCCGCTTTTGCAAGCATGTGCGGGCCATCTTTAGGTAAAGTTTTTAACCACGTAATCGAATTTTTATAAGAACAATGTTCACTCCACATTACCGAAAAAATCGACACTTCGGTGAAGTTAGGAGTGCGGCCTAAAATTTCATTAATGCGATTATATTCTTCGGTAAGAAGGCCTAAATTTGTAGCGTCTTCGACAGAAGCCAGTTGTGAGGAATATTTTACGGTTGCCATTTTATGTTGTTTTAAACGAAGCATTAAAGATATAGAAATAGAAAACAGGATGCCCCTTTTGTTAATGAGTTTTTAAAAAAGGTTAGGTTTAAGTGAGGAATAGTTGAGAAAATACTTTGGCTTTTTTTTGTCGTCCGTGCGAATCTCACAGATAGGGCAGAGAAAAGAGCAACGTAAATCAACGAAATCTGCGGGAGAGTTAAAGTGCCATCATTTAATTTCCCGCTAATCGCGCAGAGCAAGCAGAGAAAAAAGATCCGCGTAAATCTTTGAAATCTGCGGGAAATTATCTTTTTCTCACCACCATCAATCCATCTCGGACAGGCAGTAATATATTTTCTACTCTAGCGTCCTCTTGCACAAATTTATTAAATTCGTGTAAGGCTTGTGTTTCCCTATCCATCTTATCTTCCGGCATAGTAACTTTTCCGCTCCACAAAACATTATCGGCAATTATTAATCCGCCGAGTTTTAATTTTTCAATGGCTAAATGATAGTAAGAAAGGTAATTTTTTTTATCGGCATCAATAAAAATAAGATCAATTGGTTCCATAATCGTTTTTAAATATTCGTTCGCGTCAGCAACTACCAATTCTATTTTTTCTGCATATTCTGTTTTTTCAATAAACGATTTTGCAAAAGCTGATGTTTCTTCGTTCACGTCGATGGTTATGAGTTTGCCTTTTTTTGCTAAGCCTTCAGCCAGACACAGTGCAGAATATCCGGTGTAAGTTCCAATTTCAACAATTAGATTTGGTTGTTTTAATTTAGAAATAAAACTTAAAAAACGACCCTGTAAATGGCCGCTAAGCATGCGTGGTGAAACAACTTTTAAATGCGTTTGGCGATTTAGTTTTTTTAGTGTTTTCGTTTCTTCACTTGTGTGAATTTCGCAGTAACGGCTCAGTTCAGGGTCGATGAATTCCATCAAGATTTATTTACAAGACTATTCAAAAGTTGTTTTATCTCGTCTAAATTGTCAGTACTCTCAATAATAATTGCACAACTTGGACCATTCCAAAATTTTTGGACACCAGGAGTTAAGGTTTTTATAGTATGATTCGTTATCTTATCTCGGGTTTCCATTTCTGAATGCATAACAACCAATCTAATTTTTTTTCTTCCAGTAATAAAGAAAGCTATGTTTTTCTCTTTACGGATAGAAATATAATGTTTTTGGGGATTAAAAATTAAGTTTGGATTTGCAGCTAATAGCTCGAATTTTAACTCGTTATAAATCCGTTTAACATTTTCAGAAACTCCCTCAAAGTGATACTCTTCTTTATATCCGACTTCATCTGTTTCCACTAAAATTTCGTCTTCAATTTCTGCAAATTCAATATTTTCAAAATCAGGATGCATTGAATAAATTATATCATTGTTTTGTATAAATTTTTTGATTAGAACCAATTTCACCATCTTCCCCCAAGTGTCAGAATAAGTTTCCATTATTTCTGGCAATTCTTTTTTGTCTCCGTCAATAATCAACAAAATGTTTTGGCTACTCTCAATTGTATCTTTTATAAATTTATATAGCTCTTTCTCTCCTAAATATTTCTTGAATTCATTCTTTAAATCATTATCGTTATTAATAAACGAAAATATTTTTTCTATAAGATCGTTTTGACTTTTTGGATTTTTATAGAATCCAAAAAATTTTGTAATCTGAGGGAATATATGTCTATAAAAATCGTGTGAGGCTAACTCAACTTCCACTATATAAAACTCTGGGCTGCTTTTATCGGAAAAATCAAACAAGAAGCCATCCGGAATTGAACCACCAAGGTTTTTAGTTTCTATTTTCCGTTTAGCATCGATGTATATAGAATTGGCTCCAAAGAATTGTTTTGAATTGAAAACAACTTCACGTTCAAAATCAGCTTCTTTCTCGAATTGAAATTGGCCATACGTTTTTTTGTTAAAAAATAACTTCATTTTAAAAAAATAGATTAATTACTCCGCAACCTTCAATTCTATTGGCAACAATTGAAATGTCATTCTATGTAAATAAGTAGTAGAGTGGGTTCGAATGGCTTCTCTATGAAATTTCGTTGGATATCCCATATTGCGCTCCCAGCCGTAATTTGGGTGATCTGCCGCAGCGCGTTTCATAAAATCATCTCGGTACGTTTTTGCCAAAACACTTGCAGCCGCAATGCATAAAAATTTTCCATCGCCTTGTATAATACACTGATGTGGCTTTGTTTTATACGGAGTAAAACGATTACCGTCAATCAACAATAATTCCGGCTCACGCGTCAACTGATCGAGTGCGCGGTGCATTGCTAAAAAGGAAGCTTTTAAAATATTTATTTCATCAATTTCAATATTAGATACAACTCCAACAGCCCATGCAACCGCTTTTGCTTCTATCTCCGGACG
>JAYTBK010000217.1:0-4329 GCA_043737035.1 Bacteroidota bacterium
CTTCCCAATCTTTCCACACCTTTTCGGCAACAGCAGTATCGTGACCGTTAGTATTGCAATTCTCAATAAATTTACCCTTCATTTTATCAAGAGTGCCGCGGTCTTTTTTTCCCATTGCCTTACGAAGAGTATCTGCATCGCCTTTGGTAAAGTTTGCTAACTTTTGCGACAACCGCATTACCTGTTCTTGGTAAACCGTAATGCCATAGGTTTCTCCCAAAAATTCCTCCATGCCTTCAAGGTCCATCACAACCTTTTCTCTCCCGTGTTTACGGTTAATGTAATTAGGAATATAGGCTATTGGTCCGGGCCTGTAAAGCGCATTCATTGCAATGAGATCGTTAAACGTATCGGGTTTCAAATCCTTTAATGATTTTTGCATGCCGGCACTTTCGTATTGGAAAACACCGTTTGTTTCGCCACGCTGAAAAAGTTCAAACGTTTTTTTATCATCAAGGGGAATTGTATCGATATCCAACTCCACATCGTGATTTTGTTTTATAAAACGAACCGCATCTTTAATAATGGTGAGTGTACGCAAACCCAAAAAATCCATTTTTAATAATCCGGCATTTTCCGCAACTGAGTTATCAAACTGAGTTACAAGCATGTCACTATCTTTGGCCTTGGTTACAGGCACAAATTTTACCATATCATCGGGCGTTATGATGATACCGCAAGCGTGGATACCGATGTTGCGTAAACAGCCCTCGAGCTCGTAAGCTTGCTTTAAAACATCTGCTTCGGCAGTTTTTTCTTCCGATAATTTTCGGAAATAATGCGATTGCTCAACGACCTCGCGTTTATCTTTTATACCATCGAGGTATTTTTGATCAATGCCCCCCGGCTTAAGTAACTTTTTTAGTTTGGCATCGAGCGAATCAGGAAATGCTTTTGCCAAACGATCCGCATCCGGCAAAGGCAATTCTAAAGCGCGGGCAGTATCCCGAATAGCAGATTTGCCGCCCATTGTACCATAAGTAATTATTTGTGCAACCTGATTAGCGCCATATTTATTTATAACGTAATCAATTACTAATCCACGTCCTTCATCGTCAAAATCAATATCAATATCGGGCATACTAATACGATCAGGATTTAGAAAACGCTCGAAGAGAAGATCAAACTGTATTGGATCAACATTAGTAATCCACAAACAATATGCAATGGCCGAACCTGCCGCAGATCCACGGCCAGGACCAACAGCTACACCCATTTTCCGAGCCTCGGCAATAAAATCGGCAACAATTAAGAAGTAACCGGGATAACCCATTTTTTCAATTGTTGCCAGTTCAAACTCGATTCTCTCTTTGGTTTGAGCCGACATATCAGGATAACGCTTCTTGGCGCCTTGCCATGTTAAATGAGACATGTATATAAACTGTTCCGCAATTATCCGCATTTCTAATTTCTGAATTTCAACTGCTTCAGCCGACAAATTTTTTTCTTTCCAAAAGTTTTCTTTGTAAGAAATGATGCGTTGGTAAGATGCTTCAATCTCCATTTCATTAGAAATAATAAACGCGGGGGCAATTTCAAATTTGGGTAAAAGTATATCACGCCCTAATTTATATTGCTCTATTTTATTTACAATTAACGACGTGTTTTCTAATGCATCGGGCAAGTCGGCAAAAAGCAACGCCATTTCATTTAAAGACTTAAAATAGAATTCTTTATTCTGCAAACCGTTCCTAAATCCCCGCCCACGGCCAACCGGCGTAGCTTTCTTTTCGCCATCTTTAACACAGAGTAAAATATCGTGCGCATCAAAACCATTTTTATTTAAATAATAATTATTATTTGCTGCAAAATATTTTACGTTATATTTTTGCGCAAACTTCAATAATATTGAATTAACATGGGTTTCCTCAGGTACGTTATGCCTGTTTAGTTCCACGTAAAAATCCTCTCCAAACAAATTGTAATACCACGCAAATGCATCCTCCGCTTGTGTTTCGCCCACATTTAAAATAAGATAAGGTATTTCCGACGACAACGAACCTGTGGTTGCAATTAACCCATCTTTATATTGCACTAACAAATCTTTATCAATCCGGGGCACGTAATAGGCACCATCAATTAATCCGAGCGAACTTAATTTTGAAAGATTTTGATATCCAATCTTGTTTTTAGCAATTAAAACTTGCGTGTTCCCGTTATCCTGTCTTGTTTTATCCTTATGATTTTTGCATACAAACAATTCGCATCCAATAATACATTTTAGTTCCTGCTTTTTTATCCCTTGCTTCTCTCCACTATCAATAGTGTCGTTAAAACTTTTAACTCCTTTATTATGTTTATCAATATTTTGCCAAAACAAAAATGCGCCATACATATTTCCATGATCTGTAAGAGCAACGGCAGGCATATTATATTCGGCTGCTTTTTTAACGAGGTCCGCCACATCAGTGGTTGACTGAAGAACCGAAAACTGTGTGTGATTATGTAAGTGAGAGAAAGCCACACTCGAACTACCGGAAGAGGAGGAGTCATCAGTAATTGCTACTTTCTGACTGTCAACCTTTAATTTAGAACTTTCAAGTTTACGTTCTTTCCAAGCTTGTTCATGTTTGTATAACTCCGTAAGATCTGGTGCAGCGTACACAATTAAAGGCAAGTCGGCAACCGTTAGTTCACTTACTGTGGTTATACCTTTTTTCAATATCTCAAAAAACACTTTTCCTGTAGCCGCAACATCGAAAGCCGCATTATGAGCTTCAGAGAAAGATTCATTAAAGAGTTTTCGGTATAACTCAGTTAAAGTTGGCCATTTAAATTTTCCGCCTCTCCCGCCTGGAAGCGCGCAAAAATTAGTTGTTTGGTCATTCTTAGTATCAATAAATGGTTTTACAGAAAGAATATTCTCGAGTCCACACCGAAGCAATTCTGCACCAATTATATTGTTGTCAAATTCAATGTTATGGCCGCACAAATACGTACATTGTTTTACAACTTCTATAAATTGTGAAAGAACAGTTTTCAACTCAAGGCCCTCAAATGCCGCTCTCTCATTTGATATACCGTGTATTTGTTCGGCGTTAAACGGAATAGTATATCCAACAGGTTTAATGACGACCGAATTACTGTTTATTAAATTGCCTTGTTTATCATGCAGCTGCCACGCCAGTTGAACCATGCGGGGCCAGTTGTCAAAGTCAGTTAAAGGAGCGTTGTAGTTAGCCGGTAGGCCGGTGGTTTCGGTATCAAATATTAAAAACATTCGTTTGTGATTATATGTTTTAGAGTTTAACGTTAGTTTTTTGAATATGGCAGACAGTGTCTGCCATATTCAAAAAAATTATTTTAATAAGTTTTTTACTTTTTTTTTGTAACAATTTTTTATCCGGCAAATACAGTTGATATTTAAAAACAATATTTGATAAACCTCCAGTGGCTCCACTAATTTATGATTCGCGCATTGACAAGCCATTATTTTGATCGTAAAGCATCTTTGATTTCTATCAGTTCGTTTTTGATGTCATTTAACAATTTCTCGCTATTGAAAGTCGGTAATTGAAATTGATTCGGAAGTTGGTTATCATAATCATGTTTTTTATTAATGACTTTTTCCCGTTGCAATAATATTTGTGTTTTAAAATTTTCGGAATTATTTATGCCAAGCATACTCATCATATTTTGGTGATGAGGGCCTCCGCCACCGCCCGCTGTTTCAATTTTGATGAGCGTTAACCCAAAATAACGCAATACAGGCCCACCAACAAAAGAAAGATCTTGGATGTTCTCCACAGGAATTGTTTTTTCAATATGCAAAATTAATCCTTTAGAAAATTTTAAATTTTTATTAGTGATCTGGCAGGATAATGTTTTAAAATACTTGCCGCTTATCCATTGGCCTAAACCAAATATCCAGAAAGGAATAAGAATCCAACCAATAATTGTTGTAAATAAAAAAAATAAAACCACAAAAAAAATATAGGTTTTTACCCGCGGGCTAAAGGTAGCTTCATTCAAAACTATTTCATCACTCATCTCATAAAGTTAAAGTATTGCAACTAAAAAAAGGTGCGTCGTTAATATCCTATCATAAAATTTTAGAATATAATAATATTTCAAAATTTGAAAATAAAATTTTATAGTTCTGTAAATCAAATACTTAATATGAAATTTAAACATAATAATCAAATACATTACTTTCTTATGTATCTTTGTCTTAAGTATTAACTTATAACATCATGATCTACTCTTCTGAACTATTAAAAGGCACACTCAAAACGATTGTACTAAAACTACTTGCCGACAACAAAAAAATGTATGGTTACGAAATTACACAACGTGTAAAAGAATTAACCTTAGATAAAATTCAAATTA
>JAYTBK010000218.1:0-4326 GCA_043737035.1 Bacteroidota bacterium
GGACCACATGGTACGAAAATGGGAACAAACTACAGGAGGGATCCTACGCCAACGGCAAAGAAACCGGTGAATGGCAAAGCTGGTATAGCAACGCACAATTAAAAGATAAGGGAAATTTTAAAGAAGGGAAATTAAACAGGTCGTGGGAGGGCTGGTATAGCAACGGTAAACAAAATTACAAAGGTTTTTATGATGAAAAAGAACGTAAGAGCGGTTTATGGCAATATTGGTTTGAAACCGGGCAGTACAGAGAAACCGGTAGTTACGTAAGTGGAATTAAGCACGGCCACTGGACAAGTTATTTTGAAAAAGGTAATTTTATTGATACAGACGGAAATTACAGTAAAGGAAAACAGAACGGAACGTGGATGTATTACTATGAAACCGGGGGACTGATGAAAGAGCAACGGTTTAAGGATGGACATTTGTCGGGAAAATCAATTAATTATTACAGCAACAATAACATACAATCGGTAAACAATTATAAAGTTGTAAGCGACAAACGCAAAGGCAAAAAACAAAGCGTTGCTAATGGCGATTGGATTTTTTATGATAAAGGAGGTAAAGAAATTAGCCGCATTTCATATAAAAATGGCGTAAAAAAGTAATTCGTAAAAATGCTGCGTATCTAAAAATAAAATCCTAATTTTAACATATTGAAAAATGGTTTGATGAAACGTGATTTGCAAAAATATATTTTAGTTTTCTTTACAGGATTTACGCTTTTGGCTTGCGGAAGTGGCCATCCGGTAACGGAAGAAGCTGACGATGAGGAAATTGTTACAACCTTGGATTCACACAACATTTCTGCGCAAAATGTTTTTAATACGTTGCCATCTCGCGAAAAAGTTGTAAATCTTATTTTGCAGAGCCAATCCGAATACAATCCGCAAAATTTAAATGATCCTGACAAAGTAAATATTTATTCTGTAGAAAGTAGTAAGGCGCTTAACCTTGGCGTTTATGGAACGGATTTGAATAGCACCGGTGTTTTTGAACAAACGCAGGAATCATTTTTATTTTTAAAATGTGTAAATATTTTAGCAAAAAGCCTCGGTGTAAATAACGCGTTCGACGAAAGAATGGTCGACCGTATTACAGCTAACAAATCAAACAGGGACTCGACTCTTGAAATTATTTCTCAGTCATTTAAAAACGCCGATGCATATTTAAGGGAAAATAACAGGCCTGCAACGTCTTCTTTAATTGTGGCCGGTGCATGGGTTGAAGGAATGTTTTTAGCAAGCAAAATCGCGGTTGATACGAAGGATAAATTAGTCATTAAAGAAATAATTAATCAAAAAGAATCCTTAAAATATTTAATTCAACTTTTACAACAATCTAAACTTCCGGATGATTGCCAGTATCTTTTACCTGAACTCTTAGCATTAAAAAACTTAATGAATGAAAAAAAAGAAAGCTCATATACAACTGCTACTATTAGTGATATCAGTCCAAAAATAAGTAGTATTCGAAATAAAATTACTTCCGGAAAATAAATAATGGCTGTTATTTTACCTGTAAACGGAGTATCACCAAAATTCGGCGAAAATTGCTTTATCGCACCCAATGCAACTATTGTGGGTGATGTTGAGTGCGGAAGCGGTTGTAGTATATGGTTTAACGCTGTAGTGCGCGGAGATGTTAACTCCATAAAAATGGGAAACAAAGTTAATATACAGGATGGTGCGGTGATACATTGTACCTATAAAAAAACTACGACAACTTTAGGTAATAATGTTTCGGTAGGCCACAACGCAATAGTGCACGGTTGCTTGGTGCATGATAATGTGCTTATTGGTATGGGCGCCATTGTTATGGATAACTGCGAAATTGGAAGCAATTCAATTATAGCGGCGGGCGCAGTGTTAACCGAAGGAACTAAAGTGCCGCCAGGTTGCATTTACGCGGGCGTGCCGGCTAAAAAAATTAAAGATATATCGGAAGAATTAATAAACGGTGAAATAAACCGAATTGCCGATAATTATTTAATGTACAGCAGCTGGTTTAAGTAATCATTTTAGCTTACAACTCGTTTGTCCGGCCGATAAACTTTCGCAATGTTTTTTTGCTTGCCCCTTGGTTTTGGTCACTGTTCCGGCATCATAAACACCAAAGGCATTACTGCATTGACAGGTATAGTCTTTCTTGCAAGAAAAAAACAACACAAGGAGAGCACAGAGCGTCAAATTTTTTTTAAATTTCATGGGTAAAGATTTGTGAGGCTAAAATACCAAATAATTACTCATAATTTTGGTTTATAACCAATAACGGTTTATATTTGCCACCCAATTTAAAAATTAAATTAAAAGATAAAATGTTAATTGTAGCAGTAAAAGAAGGCGAAAGCATTGAAAAAGCCCTTAAAAAATTTAAAAAGAAATTCGAAAAAACAGGTGTCGTGAAACAATTACGTTCACGCAAAAATTTCGAAAAACCATCTATTACACACAGGCAAACGCGCATTAAAGCTGTTTATAAGCAAAAAATGCAATTAGGTTTAGCCGAAGGATAGACTTTTTTTAAAAATTTATATTTTCACCTAAGCGTAATACGAATTTTATAAGCTAAATTCGTACTACACTTAGGTTTTTATGTTTGATAGCCACACCAATCGGTTTTTTGATTATCTGCGCCACGAAAAAAAGTATTCGCCACATACCTTAATTTCCTATCAAACCGATTTAACCCAATTTTTAAGTTTTATTGATCCTTCCAACGAAAGTTATTCAGTTGCTGAGGTAAACTATCAGCAAGTTAGACGCTGGATCACCCAACTTATCGCACAAAAAATAAGTGCTAAAAGCATTAACCGTAAATTATCTTCGCTTAAATCGTTTTTTAAATTTCTTCAAAAAAATAATGTTATAGAGGTAAATCCTCTCTCAAAAATTACGGGGCCTAAAACACCTAAGCGTTTGCCTGTTTTTGTTGACGAAACCAATATGCAGCAATTGCTTGATGGCGTGACATTTGAAGATAGTTTTAAAGGAAATACAGATAAATTGATCATGGAGATTTTTTATCAAACGGGCATTAGGCGTACAGAATTGGCCAACTTAAGGGAAGCCGATGTTGACTTGATCAATTCTACAATTAAAGTTTTGGGTAAAAGAAATAAGGAACGAATTATACCTGTTTCTTTGACACTTACGCGTAACCTTACAGGCTATTTAAAAGTAAAACAGGAACTTAATTTGAACAACAGCACGATGCTTGTAAACCAAAAAGGCTCTGCTTTAAGCGACAGTTATATTTACCTCACCGTAAAAAAATACCTTAGTTTGGTTACAACAATCAAAAACAAAAGTCCTCATATTTTGAGGCATACTTTTGCAACACATCTGCTTAATAATGGTGCAGACATTAACGCTGTAAAAGATTTATTGGGCCATGCAAATTTAAATGCCACACAAATTTACACGCACAATACTATAGAAAAATTAAAACGATCATATAAACAAGCACACCCGCGAGGCGACTCGTAATTTAATATTTTACTAACCAGCCGGGCTTATTGCCAGGCACAAAAACAAAGGAGGATTTATGACAACCAACATTCAGTCGCTACATTTTGATGCAGACAAAAAATTAATTGATTTTGCAACCGATAAATTAAACAAACTTAAAACTCTGCATGACGGCCTCATAAACGGCGAAGTGATTATGAGATTGGACAAAGCTTCGAATAGCGCTAATAAAGTAGCGGAAATTAAAATACTGGCAAAAGGCCAAGAATTATTTTCAAAAAAGCAATCGGCATCTTTTGAAGAGTCGATAGACCTTGCGTGTGAAGCATTGCGCTCACAAATAATCAAACATAAAGAAAAATCATCGCCCGTAAATAACCTTGGTATTAACAATGCCGATCTTGAAAATTAGATACATACCTTATTAGTATTTATATAACAGCTTTATCCAAATCGGGTAAAGCTTTTTTAAACAAACGCTCTTTCATGTGCGTTGACTAAACATTTTTAAAGACGGAAAAGCAAAGCGATAAAAAAATATTTCAGTGAAATTGTAGATCCTTAAAAAATTTAATGCCTTTAATAAAATGATCGTATACAATGTTGTGTTTATAAATGCATGTAGTTGAAAATTTAAAACCGCTCATGCCCAACATAGCTTTGCGTTTTTTTAACGTAGATGGTAAGAAATAATAATAGGCAAAATGCGCTTTTATTACTGCAATAAAATGCAGACTATTTCCTTCAAATAAAAATTTAAAAGCGGCAACGCCATCTAAAAATAATCGTATAATAATTTTGAAGAATAATTTGTCCGACGATGCATTTTTAGTAAGCGTTATTAAATTATTTCTAA
>JAYTBK010000219.1:0-4316 GCA_043737035.1 Bacteroidota bacterium
AATACCATTGGCGGTGAAGTACTGGCAGGTATTAATAAAGCCATTGACATTGCCGAAAAAGATTACAAAGGATTAGTGATTAGTAATGAAGGCGCAAACTTTTCTGCCGGCGCCAACGTAGCTATGATTTTTATGATGGCCGCAGAACAGGATTGGGATGAATTGAATCTTGCGGTGAAAACATTCCAAAATACAACTATGCGCATCCGCTACTCTTCTATCCCGGTAGTAGTGGCGCCACACAATTTAACCTTAGGTGGTGGTTGTGAAATTTGTTTACATTCGGATAAAGTAGTAGCACACGCCGAAACTTATATCGGCCTGGTAGAGTTTGGAGTTGGTGTTATTCCCGGCGGCGGCGGCACCAAAGAGTTCGCCGTTCGTTTATCCGACTCTTTACATGAAGGTGATGTGGAATTAAACGCTTTCCGTGAAAAATTCTTAACCATAGGCCAGGCTAAAGTGTCTACATCCGCTTACGAAGCCTTTGATTTAGGTATCTTAAGAAAAGGAGTAGATAAAGTAGTGATGTCGAGAGCAAGACAATTAACCGAAGCAAAAGCGGAATGTTTAAGAATGGCGGATGCAGGCTATACACAACCGGCGCATCGTAAAGATATTCGCGTATTAGGTAACGAAGCCTTAGGTTTAGTATATGTAGGAGCAAATTCCATGTACAGCGGAAACTACATGAGTGAGCATGATTTAAAGATTTCAGAAAAATTAGGATATGTGATTGCCGGCGGGGATTTGTCGCAACCCACTTTAGTAACAGAGCAATATTTATTGAACCTTGAAAGAGAAGCATTTTTGCAGCTGTGTACAGAGAAAAAAACGATGGAGCGTTTGCATAGTATTATTAACGGCGGTAAAGTGTTGAGGAATTAAATAGAGATATGAGCATTGAGATTTGAGTATTGAGATACAAAATATAAAGAGTTAAATATCAAAACTGAACAGTATGCATAATATAAAAGAGTTGAAAATATGCAATAAAGCGATTGAGCTTACAGTGGAAATATATAAAACCACTGAAAAATTCCCGAAAGAAGAGACATATGGCTTAACTTCTCAAATAAGAAGAGCTGCAGTTTCAATTCCGTCAAATATTTCAGAAGGTGCAGGAAGAAACTCCCACAATGAATTTCGACATTTTTTAGCAATTGCGAATGGGTCATCCTATGAGTTACAATCTCAACTAATCATTTTAAATCAACTTAATTTCTTAGCAAATAACACAACAGAATCTTTATTAAACAAAATTGATGAGATTCAAAAAATGAATTACAGTTTTCAAAAATCAATAAAATAAATAATCTGATGCGATATGAAGATCTAACATCTCCATACTCAAATCTCAAATCTTATTAAACATGAACGCATACATTGTAGCAGGTTTTAGAAGTGCCGTAGGCAAAGCCATCAAAGGCGGTTTTCGTTTTACACGTCCTGATGATTTAGCCTCGGATGTGATTAAACATTTAGTTGCTTCACTCCCGCAAATTGATCAAACACGCATTGATGATTTAATGGTTGGAAACGCAATGCCGGAAGCAGAACAAGGCTTGAATGTGGCCCGTTTTATTTCCTTAATGGCATTAAATAACGATAAAGTTTCAGGGATGACTGTAAACCGTTACTGTGCATCGGGTTTAGAAACCATTGCGATTGCTTCAGCAAAAATTGCAGCAGGTTATGCTAATTGTATTATTGCAGGCGGTGTTGAAAGCATGAGCCTGATCCCGATGGGCGGCTGGAGAATTGTTCCGAATCCTAAAACATCAAAAGAACATGCCGATTGGTACTGGAATATGGGCTTAACAGCAGAAGCCGTTGCAAAAGAATTTAATGTATCACGAGAAGACCAGGATGCATTTTCTTACAACTCCCATCAAAAAGCAATAGCTGCTATTAAAGCAGGTAAATTTAAAGAAGAGATCGTTCCGGTTAAAGTAACGGAAACGTACCTAGACGAGAACGATAAAAAGAAAACAAAAGACTATATTGTTGATACAGATGAAGGCCCCAGAGCAGATACATCCATTGAAGCACTGGCAAAATTAAAACCGGTGTTCGCTAACGGCGGAAGTGTTACCGCCGGTAATTCTTCACAAACAA
This sequence comes from Bacteroidota bacterium, assembly GCA_043737035.1. GTDB lineage: Bacteria > Bacteroidota > Bacteroidia > B-17B0 > Aurantibacillaceae > UBA4416. The sequence continues at coordinate 2,119 of JAYTBK010000219.1, forward strand.
GTGACGGTGCAGCTTTTGTAATGGTAGTGAGTGAAAAATTTATGAAGGAGCATAACCTTACTCCTATCGCCCGTTTAGTATCGCACGCGGTAGCAGGTGTTCCTCCGCGCATTATGGGTATTGGGCCTGTGTTCGCTATTCCTAAAGCGATAGGGCAAGCAGGCTTAAAAATAGATGACATTGATTTGTTTGAATTAAACGAAGCATTTGCTTCTCAATCATTAGCAGTTGTTCGTGAATTAAAATTAAATCCTGATAAAGTAAACGTAAACGGTGGAGCTATTTCATTGGGACATCCTTTAGGCTGCAGCGGAGCTAAATTATCTGTACAAATGTTCGGTGAATTAAAACGCCAAAAGAAAAAATACGGTGTGGTAACAATGTGCATAGGAACAGGACATGGGGCAGCAGGTGTTTTTGAATTATTATAATTAGAAAATAAGCAATACTAATAATCAAACTATTTCAAAATGAAAACCGATTTATTAGACAAATTAATAAGCATTAGAAGGCGGCTTCATGTTAACCCTGAATTGGGTTACCAAGAATATGAAACATCCGCCCTGATCTGCAAAGAATTAGACGCGCTTCATATTCCTTATAAAAAAAATATTGCTAAAACAGGCGTGGTTGCAACCTTAACTAAAGGTAAAGGTAACGGTCCGGGCATTGTGTTACGGGCAGATATGGATGCGTTACCTATTAAAGAAAACAATGAACTTCCTTTTAAAAGCACTAAACAAACAAAAGCGGGCACTAATGACATTCCTTTAATGCATGCCTGCGGTCACGATATGCATGTGACCATGTTGTTAGGCGCAGCGGCTTTATTAAAAGATACAGATTTTAACGGGACTATTAAATTTATCTTTCAACCTTCGGAAGAAGATGTATACGATGATCCTGAAAAAAAATCGGGCGGACAACGCATGGTCGAAGCAGGAGAATTGGATAACGTAAAAGCGGCTTTAGCGTTACACGTTCATCCTTTATTACCGGTTGGCAAAGTAGCATATAAATTAGGGCAAGCCTTAGCCTGTGCCAATTTTTTTAAAATAGAAATCACCGGTAAAATGGCGCATGCCGCCGTAGCACCACATTTAGGAATTGACGCGATTTTAATTTCCAGTCATTTAATTCAGGCGGTTTCTTCCATCGCGCATAAATACATTGCCCCGCATGAGCCAACCGTTATTTCATTTACAAAAATAAACGGGGGCATTGCCCCTAACGTTATTGCCGATAAAGTAATACTGGAAGGAACAGTAAGGGCATTGGATTTGACAACGTTTAATACAGTACTGGAGCGCATCGAAAAAATCATTAAGGGTGCTATAATTGCATTCGACGCGGATATTAAGATCACTTACAATTTAAATTATCCAAGCTTATTGAACGATAAAAAAATTCATGAAACCGTGTCACCCTCTTTACAAAAGGTATTCGGCAAAGAAAATGTTATTCCCGTAGATGCGATTTTAGGGTCTGAAGATTTCGCTTTTTATTCCCGTAAAGTACCTTCCATGTTTTATTTTTTAGGAGCACAGGATACCGCTGAAAAAACATATTTCCTGCACGATTCAAAAGTGGTTTTCAATGAAAACTGTATTCCTTATGGCTCTCAGTTATTAGCGGAAGGCGCGCTCGACTTATTAAAATCAAATTAAAGTAATAAAAATACATCTAAAAATCATCTTATAATAAAAACAATTATGGCAACAACAGCAAAAACAAAAGGTGGTGAATTCATCATTAAAGAAACATTGGCAAATGACATCTTTATTCCGGAACAATGGAGTGAAGAACAAATTATGATGAAAAAAACCTGCGACGATTTTATTGACCGGGAAGTGTTACCGATCCTTGACCGTATTGACAGCCAGGAAGAAGGTTTAATGCCGAGTATCATGGAAAAAGCCGGTACCTTAGGTTTATTGGGCGTATCTATTCCGGAAGACTTAGGAGGCTTAGGTTTCGATTTTGTAACATCTATGTTAACTACCGAAGCATTAGGCGCAGGTTATTCAACAGCCGTTGCCTTATCGGCACACACAGGAATTGGAACGCTGCCGATTTTATATTACGGTACCGAAGAACAAAAAAAGAAATACATCCCGAAATTAGCAACCGGCGAATGGAAAGCTTGCTATTGCTTAACAGAGCCAAGCTCGGGATCGGACGCTAACAGTGGAAAAACA
>JAYTBK010000220.1:0-1595 GCA_043737035.1 Bacteroidota bacterium
ATGATTTTATCTGACGATCAATTCCGAAATTATCAAAAATAGGAACCTTGCCTGTATAATGTTTTAAAATATCAACCTTGTCAGGAGAAATAGTTTTGATGTATGATTTAAGGTCGTCGTAAACTTCCTGACTATTTACATGAATTGCGTTAAACGAAGCGTTTAAAAAATCTCTTAAAATAGCGTTCGTTCTGTCGACTTCACCCAGTAATTTAAATGGAGGCTCAGCGGTTTGTAATGCCTTAAAACATTCATCCCATTTCGAAACTAAATCTGCAACATCACCCTCAATGTCGGAAACCGATTTTCCTTCGGCAACAGTTCTGATGATCACTCCAAAATTCTTTGGTTTGATGCTTTGCATTAATGCTTTTAATCTGCTTTTTTCTTCGCTGCTTCTTATTTTCGAAGACACCGAAATTTTATCAGAAAAAGGAATCAACACAATATATCGTCCTGCTATCGAAATTTCTGTTGTAACTCTTGGCCCCTTTGATGAAATAGGTTCCTTGGCCACCTGAACCAAAACGTACTGTCCTGATTTAACCGCATCATTAATTTTGCCGTCTTTGTTAATGTCCCCTTCATTTTTAAAATACATCAAGTTGCTTACGTTCTGTTTACCAGAACGAACAGCGTCAACGTATTTTATTAATGAGTTGGCCTGAGGCCCTAAATCCAAATAATGCAAAAATGCATCTTTCTCGTATCCCACATCTACAAAGGCTGCGTTAAGTCCGGTCATCACCTTTTTAACTTTACCCAGGTAGATATCGCCTACCGAAAATTTTATGTTATTTTTTTCTTTATGCAGTTCTATTAAACGTTTATCATTTAATAGCCCTATAACAACTTCGTTAGGCGTAGAATTTATTACCAGTTCTACATTCACCTTTTTAAATATTTTAATTTATATAATAATGTGCTGCACACAAAACCCTGTGGTTTTTAACAAACAACAACATACACAAATAACACAAACGGTAAGAACAGTGTCTTTCCGTTTGTGTGTAATTTTTTTAGAAAAATCTAATTAGTGGTTGCTAATTATTTTTTCTTGTGACGGTTCTTTCTCAAACGTTTTTTGCGTTTGTGTGTCGCCATCTTATGTCTTTTTCTTTTCTTTCCGCTTGGCATAATCCTTAGGTTTTAAAAAATTTATATTAGGTTATTTATTTACTTCTTTAATTGTTCAATGTATTTCAGTACTTCGTTTTTCGCCATCGCATCTTCAGTTAACGAAGCGTATTTTTCAAGCATTTCAATAGTTTTATTCGTTTGTCCCTGCCGTTCATACGCGTCTGCTAAATGCAAATAAGCTTCAATGTATAAAGCATCAATTCTCAATACATGCTCAAATCGCTTTATGGCTTTATCCCATTGCTGGGATTTGACCGAGAAAAAAGCAAAAGTGAGCTGAAGTTTTACATTGCTGCTGTCTGTTTTTTCAACTTCGCGCAACATGCCAATTCCTTTCATCGGATCTTTTCCCTCTTCCACAAAACAAGCTGCTAATTGTATCTTTGCATCTGTATTCTTTGCATCTTTCGAAACCGCTTTTTCATAACAGCGCATAGCACTTTGATACAAGGCAG
>JAYTBK010000221.1:0-1594 GCA_043737035.1 Bacteroidota bacterium
ATTGTTTTAGGAAATAAAAAAGACAATTTTTGGGAAATGGGTGATACTGGACCCTGTGGTCCTTGTACTGAAATTCATTATGACGGAAGAAGTGACGAAGAAAGAAAGAAAACCGACGGCGCAACGCTTGTAAATAATGATGACCCGCAAGTAATAGAAATATGGAACAACGTTTTTATGGAATTTATGCGCAAGGCGGATAGGAGCCTTGAAAAATTATCTAAACAACATGTGGATACCGGAATGGGATTTGAGCGACTGGTGCGCGTATTACAGGGGAAAAAATCGAATTATGACACGGATGTTTTTACTCCGTTACTTAACAAAATTGAAGAACTCAGCGGCCATCGTTATAAACCGGAAGACGAAAATCATCATAAAAAGCAATTGGTAATAAACATTGCTATGCGTGTTATAGCGGATCACATTCGTACCATTTCTTTTTCAATTGCCGATGGGCAGCTACCTAGCAATACCGGTGCAGGTTACGTAATTCGTCGGATTTTGCGCCGTGCTATTCGATATGGTTACCAGTCGCTGAATATTAAAGAACCTTTTATGTACCGGCTTGTAGCTACTCTTTCGCACCAAATAGGTAATCAGTTTCCGGAGTTGGTTGCACAAAAAAAATTAATTGAAAAAGTAATTAAAGAAGAGGAGCATTCATTTTATAAAACTTTGGAAATAGGATTAAAGAGAATAGATCAGGTTTGTATTACATTAATTAATTCTAAAACTATTAAGGTAATTGATGGCAAACTTGTATTTGAATTATACGATACATTTGGTTTTCCTCTGGATCTGACTTCACTTATTGCGCGTGGATACGATCTTAGCATCGATGAAGTTGAATTCAATCGTTTATTAACGGAACAAAAAAACCGTTCCCGTGCCGCTACAACTACCGATACAGATGATTGGGTATTTATTGAGAAAAATAAAAAAACATCCGATCACACAATCTTAGAAACGGAATTTGTAGGGTACAACGAATTGCAGTGTGAAAGCAATATCGTACGGTACCGGAAAGTAAAATCAAAAAGTAAAGAACAGTTTCAGGTTGTGTTAGATAAAACGCCGTTTTATGCCGAAAGTGGCGGCCAGATTGGTGATAACGGAACTCTTGATAACATTAACGAAAAAATTAATATTACCGACACTAAAAAAGAAAACGGAGTTATTATCCATTTTTGCGACAAATTACCGGAAAATCTCGAAGCAGTATTTACCGCCCATGTAAACGCAACTAAAAGAGCGTCAACGGAAAATAACCATAGTGCAACACATTTGCTACATGCGGCTCTGCGACAGGTTTTAGGTTTACATGTAGAACAAAAAGGAAGTTTGGTAAATGACGATTATTTACGTTTTGATTTTTCACATTTTTCTAAAATTACAGATGATGAGCTTCATGAAATCGAAAAAATAGTGAACACTAAAATTCGTGAAAATATTTTTTGCCATATTGAACAGATGACCATTGATGACGCTAAAAAAACAGGCGCAATGGCATTGTTTGGCGAAAAGTACAGTGACGTTGTGAGAGTTGTGGAATTTGATAAAAATTACTCCATCGAACTTTGCGGAGGAACGC
>JAYTBK010000222.1:0-4308 GCA_043737035.1 Bacteroidota bacterium
TTATTAATTATGGATAGAAGTTTTGGTACTTCATTCTATTTGTCTGACATTTATATTGGCGGACGACCACTTGATAACGTTGGCGGAAGTCCAATTTTATTTGAACACTTATTTTGGTTTTTAGGTCACCCTGAGGTGTACATTGTATTGTTGCCGGCTTTGGGTATTACATCAGAGGTTATTGCAACCAACTCACGTAAACCAATTTTTGGGTATCGCGCTATGATTGGATCGATGTTAGCCATTGGTTTTCTGTCGTTTATTGTGTGGGGTCACCATATGTTTATGACGGGAATGAACCCGTTTTTAGGATCGGTATTCGTATTTACAACATTATTAATTGCCATCCCATCTGCGGTTAAAGCCTTTAACTACATTACTACCTTGTGGAAAGGGAATATACAATACACTCCGGCTATGTTATTTAGTATCGGGTTAGTATCGTCATTTATTACAGGTGGTGTTACCGGTATTATTTTAGCGGATTCAACTTTAGATATTAATGTACACGATACTTACTTTGTGGTAGCCCACTTCCACATTGTAATGGGTTTAAGTGCCATATTTGGTATGTTTGCCGGCGTTTACCATTGGTTTCCGAAATTGTTTTTAAGAATGATGAACAAAAAATTAGGTTATGTGCATTTTTGGTTAACATTTATTACAGCTTATGGTGTGTTTTTCCCAATGCACTTTTTAGGATTAGCAGGTGTACCACGCCGTTATTACACAAACAGCAACTTCCCAATGTTCGATAATTTAGTAGATATTAACGAAATTGTAACAGTATTTGCTATAATTGGCGCATTGGCCCAAGGTGTGTTTTTATTTAATTTCTTTTATAGTATTTTCCGTGGAGAGAAAGCACCACAAAACCCTTGGAATAGTAATACTTTAGAGTGGACAAACCCTGTGGCACACATTCACGGTAACTGGCCTGGAGCTATTCCACATGTTGAGCGTTGGGCTTACGATTATAGTAAACCTGGTGCTGAAAAAGACTTTATTCCGCAAACAGTTCCTTTGCAAGAAGGGGAGCATGACGGCGGCGGACACTAATTAAATTTAAAAAAACCCTCAAATTTTTTGAGGGTTTTTTTATTGAATGTAAAAAATAAAAATATTTACCTTTATGGTATTAAAGAAGATATAATTTAATAAAATGATTATGAAAGTTGGAATTATTATGGGAAGTAAAAGCGATTTGCCTATTATGCAAGCCGCCGCTGATATTTTAAAACAATTTGAAATAGATTTTGAAATAGATATAGTATCGGCACATCGCACCCCCGAAAAAATGTTTGATTATGCTAAAAATGCGCATACTAAAGGTTTGCAGGTTTTAATAGCAGGCGCAGGTGGCGCAGCGCATTTACCAGGCATGGTGGCTAGCTTAACGCCTTTGCCTGTAATAGGAGTGCCAATAAAAAGCAGTAACAGTATTGATGGCTGGGATAGCTTATTAAGTATTGTACAAATGCCAAACGGCGTACCAGTTGCAACTGTAGCGGTAAACGCTGCTGAAAATGCCGGTATTTTAGCCGCACAAATTATTGGAAGCAATGATAAATTAATTTTAGAAAAAATTATTGCTTTTAAAAACGAACTTAAAGAAAAGGTTATTAAAGCAAGTGAGGATTTAAGAAGTACTAGTTCTAAAAAGTATTTGTAAAACACTTTTATGATTAGCAATTCTTCCCCAATTCCGGTTAAAAAAAACGCCATCTTTTTTATTTTTCTTACTATACTAATTGATTGTATAGGTTTAGGAATAATTATTCCCGTATTGCCAACTTTATTAAAAGATATTACCGGCGGCAATATCAGTCAAACTGCGGCTTATGGCGGTTGGTTAAGTTTTGCATACGCTATTATGTCGTTTTTATTTTCGCCGGTATTGGGCGGTTTAAGCGATAAATTTGGACGCAGACCTATTATTTTAATTTCGCTATTAGGTTTGGGAATTGATTATATTTTTTGCGCTGCAGCACCAACCTTAGCTTGGCTGTTTGTTGGACGCATATTAGCAGGAATTTGCGGCGCAAGTTTTACAACAGCAAGCGCTTTTATTGCCGATGTAAGCGATGATAGCAACCGAGCTAAAAACTTTGGTATGATTGGTGCAGCCTTTGGTATTGGGTTTATTATTGGGCCTTTGTTAGGTTCATTATTTGGCTCAATGGGCTCCAGAGTACCTTTTTACGTAGCAGCAGGCTTTTCGTTACTTAATTTTATTTATGGTTATTTTGTGTTACCCGAATCGTTACCGGAAAAAAATCGTAGAGCATTCGATTGGAAAAGGGCTAATCCATTAGGCTCGTTAAAACAATTAAGTAAACATAAAATTGTTATTAATTTAATGCTTATTATGTTTGTATTAGAATTGGCAGGGCAGGCTATGCCAAGTGTATGGACGTTTTTTTGTATTGAACGTTTTAATTGGAGCGAAGCTACCATTGGCTTATCCTTAGCCACTGTTGGCGTTGCCATAGCTATTGTGCAAGGCGGCTTAATAGGTTTGGCACAAAAAAAATTAGGCGAAAAAAAGAGTTTATTTTTAGGTTTAATTTTTAGTGCTTTAGGTTATTTTTTGTTTTCGTTTGCTAACAAACCATGGATGATTTTTGCATTTTTAATGCCTTTTGCGTTGGGAGGTTTTGCAATACCTAACTTACAAAGTATAATCACAAAAAACGTTCCAAATAACGAGCAGGGCGAACTGCAAGGGGGATTAACAAGTTTAATTAGCCTTACAGCAGTAATTGGCCCTATAGTAATGAGTAATTCTTTTTCGTATTTTACAAAAACGCCATCGCAACATTATTTTCCGGGGGTTTCGTTTTTTATAGGTGGTATATTATCACTTTTTTGTATATTTTTTAGCTATTCGGCACTTAAAAAAATGAGATAAATTTAAGTATCTTTACTCACCAATTTTTAAATAAAACATTTTCTAATCATTATATAACTATGAAAGATATATTTCAAAAAGTAAGCGATAACATGGGCCCTATTGGCGAGCACGCCAACGAATCGCACGGCTATTTTACATTTCCAAAATTAGAAGGTGATATTGGTCCGCACATGAGTTTTAGAGGTAAAAAATTATTAAACTGGAGTTTAAATAATTATTTAGGTTTGGCTAATCATCCCGAAGTTAGAAAAGCTGACGCAGATGCCGCTGCACAGTTTGGTTTGGCACTACCAATGGGAGCGCGCATGATGAGCGGTAACTCTGATTATCACGAACAATTAGAACGCGAACTGAGTGCCTTTGTAAAAAAAGAAGATACTATTTTATGTAACTTTGGTTACCAGGCTGTTGTTAGTTGCATTGATGCTTTGGTAGATAGACACGATGTAATTGTATATGATGCCGAAAGTCACGCTTGTATATTAGATGGTATGCGCCTGCACATTGGTAAACGTTTTGTGTTTAAACATAACGACATAGAAGATTGCGAAAAACAATTAAAACGTGCTACCGCAATAGCAGAAAAAAACAACGGCGCTATTTTAGTAATTACCGAGGGGGTGTTTGGTATGCGTGGCGACCAAGGCAAACTAAAAGAGATAGTTGATTTAAAGAAAAAATTTAATTTCCGGTTGTTTGTTGATGATGCGCATGGCGTTGGAACCATGGGAAAAACTGGTGGAGGAACCGGCGAACATCAAAATTGCCAGGATGGTATTGATATTTATTTTGGTACGTTTGCAAAATCGTTCGCGTTAATAGGTGGTTTTATTAGTGCACCAAAAACTATAATTACGTATTTGCGTTACAATATGCGCAGTCAAATATTTGCTAAGGCATTGCCAATGCCATTAGTAGTGGGTGCTTTAAAACGCATCGAATTAATGCGTAATCACCCGGAATACCGTACACATTTGTGGGAAATTACACGCGCACTACAAAATGGTTTAAATGCAGCCGGCTTTAACATTGGCGATACAAATAGTCCTGTAACGCCGGTGTACCTTAACGGTAGCATACCCGAAGCTACAAACATGGTAAAAGATTTACGTGAAAATTTTGGTATTTTTTGTTCAATGGTTACTTATCCGGTTATACCAAAAGGAATGATTATTTTACGCTTAATACCAACAACTATGCATACGTTAAAAGATGTGGAATATACTATTGAATCGTTTAGTAAAATAGTAGATAAACTAAAACGTGGCGAATATATTAGTGATAGATTAGCAGAAGTAAAAACTGACCTATAATTTATATAAAGCAGATAAAGTTGATTGATAAGATTTATTATGATTTTTTTGCCGATAAAAAAATCATGTTTAATTATATTT
>JAYTBK010000223.1:0-4291 GCA_043737035.1 Bacteroidota bacterium
GGCGCATTTAAATCCCAATATGCCAGCGATACTTATATCAGTTATCGGGTATTGCCCAAGATTTCTGATATATCTGTTTTTGCGAAACTATATTTTGGTCCTGATTATTATAACCTCCGCTATCAAAATAATATAAGCATAATTTCGTTTGGTTTGCTATTGGAACCTAAAGCACTGGCTATACTAAAAAAATAACCATTTGAGGTTTAATGCCAATTTGTCAGAACAAAACTTTATCTTTGCATTTTAAGAATAATGGAAAGTAAAATTATAGATGAGTCTAAACAAGGAGAACCGCTAATTTTAAATGCTACAAAAAGTTTAGTGCCCAACGGAAAAAAATTATTTTTAGAGAGTTATGGTTGCCAGATGAATTTTGCGGATAGTGAAATTGTGGCGTCTATATTAATAGATAAAGGCTACACCACAACAACCGATTATAAAGAGGCTGATCTTATTTTTGTAAATACGTGTGCCATTCGCGAAAACGCCGAGACTCGCGTACGCCAACGCCTTTACGACTATAAAAAAATAAAAAAAATCAATAAAAATTTACTCATAGGTGTATTAGGCTGTATGGCCGAGCGCCTAAAGCACCAGTTTTTAGAACAGGAAAAGCTGGTTGATATGGTTGTTGGGCCCGATGCTTACCGCGATTTACCTAACTTAATTGCGGTTGCCGAAGGCGGGCAGCAAGCCATAAACGTTATATTAAGTAAAGAAGAAACATACGCCGATATTTCGCCGGTGCGCTTAGATAACAATGGCGTAAGTGCATTTGTAAGTATTATGCGCGGTTGTGATAATATGTGCAGCTTTTGTGTGGTGCCTTTTACGCGTGGGCGTGAGAGAAGCCGCGAGCCCGAAACCATTATACGCGAAGCAGCCGAAGCATTTGCAAAAGGTTACCGTGAAGTAACATTGCTTGGCCAAAATGTAAATTCGTACTTGTGGAGTGGCGGTGGTTTAAAAAAAGAGAATCTTACCGATGAACAAAAAACAAACTCTACAACTTTTGCGCAATTATTGGCGATGGTGGCATTGATAAACCCGGCCTTACGTGTCCGGTACTCAACTTCACACCCTAAAGATATGGGCGACGATGTATTACATGTAATGGCAAAGCATGAAAACATTTGCAAATACGTGCATTTGCCCGTGCAAAGCGGTAATAGCGCGTTGCTCGAAAAAATGAATCGCGGTTATACTCGAGAATGGTATTTGGATCGTATTGCGGCCATCCGTCGTATTTTACCCGATGCGGCAATAAGCGCTGATATTATTACAGGCTTTTGTAGCGAAACGGAAGAACAGCACAACGATACGTTGTCATTAATGGAAGAAGTGCAATACGAATTTGCATATATGTTTTCTTATAGCGAACGGCCAAAAACACTTGCCGAAAGAAAATATGAAGATGATGTGCCCTCTGAAATAAAAAGTCGAAGGTTAACTGAAATCGTTAATATGCAGCGTAAACACAGTGAAATTAGAACAAGGCAAGGAGTTGGAAAAGTTCACAAGGTTTTGGTAGAGAACGTTTCAAAAAAATCAGCAGAAATGATGAGCGGTCGTAACTCGCAAAACACTGTAGTAGTTTTCCCGAAAGGTGATTTAAATAAAGGTGATTACGTAAATGTGTTGGTTACTAGCTGTACAAGTGGAACCCTAATCGGACACGAGATTTGAGACAATAAGAACAGGAGAGGGGCAACCGGAAAAGCAATGATTTATGAAACACAATTTTAAAGAACTTAAAATACGGCAAGTCGGAATGAATATTTCAGATATGATTTCTGAGTTTATATTTACTTTACCAAATAACCAAAAGTATAATTTAGTTGACCAATTAAATAGGGCATCAGTTTCTATTCCCTCGAATATTACTGAAGAATGTGTTGAAAGGACAAATATTCATTTTGCAGAATTTCTATCTACATCCTTAAGTTCTTTTTATGAAGTGGAAACGCAATTTTTAATTACGGAACGAAGAAAAATAGGAAACAGAGAATTAAGAAATAAAATATTATTAATAATTGATGAAGAGCAAAAGATGATTTTTAAATTCAGAGAGAAGTTACTTAATCTTTAAAATTCTTACATCTTACATCTTACATCTTACATCTCACATCAATGAACCTCCACGATATAAAACAACGCTTCGGCATTATAGGCAGCAACGCGGTACTTGAAAGGGCCATAGACATTGCCACACAGGTCGCTCCAACCGATTTAAACGTATTAATAAACGGTGAAAGCGGAACCGGTAAAGAAGTTTTTCCACAAATAATCCATCAAAACAGCTCGCGAAAGCATGGCCAATACATTGCAGTTAATTGCGGCGCAATACCCGAAGGTACGATTGACAGTGAATTGTTTGGACATGAAAAAGGCTCGTTTACCGGTGCAAACGAAGCACGCAAAGGTTATTTTGAAGTTGCTGATGGTGGTACAATTTTTTTGGATGAAGTGGGAGAGCTTCCTCTAACAACCCAAGCGCGGCTGTTACGTGTTTTGGAAACCGGCGAGTACATTCGTGTGGGGAGCAGCAAAGTGCAAAAAACAAACGTGCGTGTGGTAGCTGCTACTAATATTAATTTTAACGTGGCCATTGAAAAAGGAAAATTTAGAGAAGACCTTTATTACCGGCTTAATACTGTTCCTATAAATTTGCCGCCACTGCGCGAACGTAAAGACGATATTTATTTGTTGTTTAGAAAATTTGCCAGCGATTTCGCTACAAAGTATCGCATGCCCGCGGTTAAGCTGGATAACGAAGCACAAAATGCCCTTGTAAATTATTACTGGCCGGGCAACATCAGGCAGCTCAAAAATATTACCGAACAAATCTCGATAATTGAAAAAGACAGGGAAATAACCCTCGAAAAAACATTGCATTATTTGCCGAATTATACAACCAATAAATTGCCCGCCGTAATTGGCCATCTGGGAGGAGGAGCAGGAAACAATGATATCAATGAGCGTGATTTGCTTTATAAGGTATTGTTTGAAATGAAAAAAGAATTGAACGACCTTAAAAACGTAGTTCACACCATTGTAAAAAATAGCGCGTCAATTAACACACTGCAAAACGATGATAAAGTTAATGTAAGCGCATACGATGCAAATTCAATTTATCCTGTTATTTCAAACGCTCAGGATTTAAAAGTTCACAGTTCTTTAATCGTTAAAGAAAATATAAACGGGTTTAATCAGCCCATTATTGTAGAAGAATCTTTATCACTACAGGATAAAGAAAAAGATATGATTAAAAAAGCACTTAAAAAACATAAGGGCAAACGTAAATATGCTGCAAGTGAGTTGGGAATAAGCGAACGTACGTTGTACCGAAAAATAAATGAATATCAAATTGAAGAATAGATTTTTTATAATCATCCTATTTTTTTTGGTTTGTTTTTCCTTACGTGCAAACCCTTTCCTCGACTCGTTATCGTATGTTGCCCAAACTTCGGTTGCAGACAGCAACAGGTGTAAAGCGTATTTCCAGCTCGCTAACAAAGTTATGTTATCGAATCCAAAAATTGCACTTAAATATGTAAACAAATCTATCTTTTACTATTATAAAACATACACCGGATTTCCATTTTTACAAATGCATATTAAAGCAGGCGCGTTTAGGCTCATGGGTAACTTGGACTCTTGTATCGCCTACAATAATAAAATTTACACAGCGGCGCTAAAAAGTAAAAATTTGCGTGCATTAGCCGAAGTTTACGGTGAATATGGATTAATTAGTTTAGCTCAGAATAATTTTCAAAAAGCAATTGAATATTTTACCAAAGAACTTATTACTATTAAAAAAAATAAGTTGAGTCAGGGTTTGTCTGGAGTTTACAATAATTTAGGAATTGCTTACGGAAATAAAGGCGATTGGGCAATGGGCAAAGAATATTTTTCGAAAGCGTTGCGTGATGACTTACTTAATAACCGCTTGAGTGGCCTTGGAAATGATTACAATAATATGGGCGTTGTTTGTATTATAGAGCACGGCCTCGATTCGGCAGCTGCTTTTTTTAAACGGAGTTTGAGCATACGGAGAGTAACTTATGACAGTTTAGGCATCGGCGGTTCCTATAACAATCTAGCACTACTCGAAAACGAAAAATTCAATTTTAATTCGGCGCTTCTTTACCTCGATTCTTCTATGGTAATTGCGCAACGCGGAAGTTATAAAAAGCTTCAAGCGGAAATATACGACAGCTACGATCAGGTATATTCAAAAATGGGAAATTTTAAATTGGCCTATCAAAATCTAAATAGTAAAAATAAA
>JAYTBK010000224.1:0-4285 GCA_043737035.1 Bacteroidota bacterium
CCTTTGGATATAAAAATGTGCCTGAGTGTGGCCATTGTTACATCACCTAACCGCGAAATAAAAATAAGCAGCGGTAAAATAATCCAACTAAAATAATCAAAGGCCATTTGATAAAATTACTGTGCTTATTTTAGTTTTAATGCGTTATAAGTTTATTTTTATGAATAACCGATTGTTTAAACATACGCTGCTACTTTTAAAAAGAAAGCGCCATAATATTGAACTTTATAATAGTGGAAGATACCAGCAACATAGCGCCCGTAAAAAAACGATTTAACTTTTTACGATTTATAAAACGAACCATTCTTACATTAAGCATTTCTGTGGTTTCAGTAATTTTATTAAGTGTGCTGCTCGTTGTAATTTATGAAGACGATGTAAAAGCCATTATCGTTAAAGAATTAAACATGCATTTAAATGCGGAAGTTCGCATCGACCCAAAGAATATAAACTTTACTGTCTTAAAATCGTTTCCGCATTGTGCGCTCGAATTTAATGATGTAACAATTATGGAAGTTTCGGATGCCAAAGTTAAAGACACGTTGCTTTTTGCAGAAAAACTTTCGCTTGCATTCAGCATTAAAGATGTGTTTAATAAAAACTATAACATCCAAAAAATACACTTCGAAAACGGAAAAGCAAATTTAAAAGTTTACAAAAACGGAAAAGCAAATTACGAAATTTGGAAAACGGACAGCACTGTTTCAAAGCACGACAGTCTGAATTTTTCGCTCCAAAAAATAACGTTACAAAATATCGTCTTTCATTACAAAAACAGTCAAGCAAAAATAAAGATCGAAACACATCTTAAAAAAATTAATTTCAAAGGGCAATTTTCTGACAGCCATTACACGCTAAGTGCGGATGGAAACAGTTTCGTTTCTCTTTTTCAGGTTGAAAAAACAAAATATATTATAGATAAAAATTTGAAATTTGATTTGGAGATTGACGTTAACGGGAATAATTACATAATTAAACATTCTGAAACTTCGGTAAACGCCACCAAATTAATTAGCTCCGGCGACTTTGTGATACAAGACAGTTTACTTTCATTGAACGTACTTTTTAAAGGAGAAAAACTTGATATTTCTTCAACACTTAGTTTGTTACCCGAAAAATATCAAAAGCAAATAAATGATTATAAAAGCGACGGCGAATTTTATGCAAATGGCAAAATAAAATATGCTTACAATTCTCCAATTTCAATTAACGCACAATTTGGAATACGGAATGCAAACATTACTTACAAACCGCAAAACTCAACGCTCACTAACGTCAACCTTTCTGGTTCTATCGACGTTAATAAAGGCAATAGCAATTTATTACTCCAAAATATTTCGGCAAATTTAAAAAGCAATACGTTTAGTGGCAATGTTCAGGTACAAAATTTTAATGATCCGTTTATAAAATTAAATGTTACGGCAAAAACGAATTTGAATGATCTCCTTTCGTTTTATCCTGTAGACACCATACAGGAAATGAGCGGTAATATTGATATAAATGCCAACCTTAGCGGACTCATCAGCGACTTTAAAAAAAATACTTTTACGCCCGATATTAAAGCGGAAGGTGTTGCGAGCATAAAAAATGTACAGGCAAAATTTAAAAATTCAACCAAGCACCTCAACATTTCGCAAGGGGAATTAAAACTAACAAACCGCGGCCTTAGCGTTAACGATTTAAAAATAGTGAAAGGAACATCCGACTTAACGCTTACCGGAATAATGCCTAATTTTTTAGGGTATTTATTCGACAGCAATATTCCGCTGGTAGTGAACGCAAAAGTTGTAAGTGAAAATATTGAGTTGGAGGACTTGCTATTTAAATCAGGGAATAAAACAGGTTCTTCAGCAATTTCAATTTCTGATAAACTCGATTTTAATGTAAACGTTGATGTAAAACACATTGCCTTTGGAAAATTTCACGCTAATAATATTATTGGAAACGTATTATTAAAAGATCAAAAAATTGCATTAAAAGATGTGAGTCTGCAAGCGGCCGATGGCACAATTAAATTAAATGCCTTTGCAGATGCAAGCGGTAAAAGTTTAAAAGTTTCCGGCGATTGTGATCTTGAAAAACTAAATATTAAAAAACTGTTTACGGAACTTAATAATTTTGGTCAGAATACGTTACAGGATAAACACATTAAAGGATTCGTAACTGCGCATGTAAGTTTTACCGCAGCATGGGATGAAAATCTGAAAGTTAATTTAAACAGCATCAGCGCAACGAGCACTATTTTAATTGAGCGAGGCGAACTTATCGCATTTAAACCGTTAGAAAGTTTGGCAAAGTACATTGATGTGAATGAACTGAGACATATAAAATTTTCGTCGTTACAAAGTATTATCGACATTAAGGATCAAATGATTATTATCCCAAAAACAAGTATAAAATCGAGCGCCATCAATATTGATTTTCGGGGACGACATAGTTTTGACAACATCGTTGATTATCATATTCAACTGTTATTAAGCGAATTATTATCTAAGAAGCAAAAAGCAAATAAAAATTTTGATGATGAATTAACGATGGTGGAAAACGATCCGGAAAATCGCCGATCAGTATTTATAGTGATGACAGGGCCTATTGATAGTCCAACAATAAAATACGATCGCAAAGGCGCTAAAGAAAAAATTAGGGAAGATATAAAACAGGAAAAACAAACCATGAAACAAATTTTAAAAGAGGAATTTGGTTTGTTTAAAAAAGATTCGATAAAAATTAAAAACGAAGAAAAGGCCAATCAAAAATTTAAAATTGAGTTTGGCGACGAGAAGCCTAAAAAAGATAATCCGCTTCAGCCTAAAAAGAAAGAAGAAGACGATGATGATTTTTAATTTAATTATTTTTTTTACTCCTTTAAAAAACAGTTGATTTACTTATCACGTTGCTATACAAAACTTCGTGGCGAGCCTCTATATTTTTATGAACGTTTGAGGTAATTTCGCCTAGTCATATAATTCTGCTATAATAGGAATATTACTTTCTTCTATTTAAAATAAGTTATCGCTCATAAGGGCGGACAGATATTTCGGTAGAAAAAATGACTTGAGATTTTGAAAGTAATTAATTACATAAAAACGAAATCGCGACAATTTTCCGACAAAGGATTTTTTGGTTCTTTCCTGGCAATTGGTTTTTTCATACTTATGTTTATTACGCTGACTTCTCCAACATGGTTAATAATACTTGGTATTTGGTTCGTAGGTAATATTATTGGCTAGACAAAATTTGGTAATGAAAACAGACAATTCAAATAAAATTATTCCGGCATACAAAACAACTTCGATCCACAATAGTCGAGACTTCCGCTATTGGGCCGTACTCACATTAAAAATTTTATTCCATTTAATAATTTTACACATTTCAGTAATTTGTATAATCGACATTGCAGGACGCAATAGCGGACAGAAATTAATTATCCAATTATTCGCAATTATTTTGTTTGCGGTATCTTTTTTCTTCCTTTAATTAGTTTAACCTTTTTATTTATAAAAAACTTTCATATAAACTCTTAGGTTTTTACTTTACTTATACCCGCTGCTTTATAACGCTTACGCAACAAATGGGTTGTTTATTGCCGCTACTCGGTAGCGCATATTTAAGATTTTCGAATATAACAAGTATTTGATTGCATTACTTGCAAAAAATAAATATGGAACAAAAAATATAAGGTCACAAATTTTATTCAAGTTGCATTTAAAATTTTGAGTTGTGGGTTTTTTAAAATAACTTCGTGCCACTTCGGGGGATTAGCTCATTTGGCTAGAGCGCTTCGCTGGCAGTGAAGAGGTGATCGGTTCGAATCCGATATTCTCCACAAAAAAAGTCCCGTTTAATATCGGGACTTTTTATTTTCAATCAAGTTTTATTACAATTTTGCTTTAATCTCTACCATATCATACCCTTCAATAATATCATCAATTTTAATATCGTTAAAGCCATCAATGTTTAATCCGCATTCGTAATTTGCAGTTACTTCTTTCACATCATCTTTAAAACGTTTCAATGAACCGAGTCCGCCTGTAAATAACACAATGCCATCACGTATCACGCGTACTTTCGTGTTACGCATCACTTTGCCATCTAATACATAAGCTCCGGCAATAGTTCCCACTTTGGTAATATTAAACACTTCGCGTACCACAATATTACAAACGATTTTCTCTTCAAATTCAGGGGCTAGCATGCCCTCCATGGCCGCTTTAATTTCATTAATGGCATCGTAAATAATAGAGTACAAACGAATATCAATTTCTTCCACCTCAGCTAATTTACG
>JAYTBK010000225.1:0-1574 GCA_043737035.1 Bacteroidota bacterium
CAGGCCAGTCAACCGTGTTAACCCCTACGAGTTCGGCCACATCGTATACTTGGAGTACGGGTGCGGTTACAAATACGATTTCGGTATCGCCTGCCGGAACAACCATTTATACCGTTACCGGATTTAACGGAAGTTGTAGCGGAATTAAAATTGCCACGGTAACCGTTGGATCCGGATTCGTAATTGCTGTGTCGCCATCTAATTCAACCATTTGCCCTACTCAATCAGCCATACTAACCGCAAGCGGAGCAAATACATATACTTGGAATACCGGACCTCAAACTTCAACGCTAAGTGTTACGCCTTCCTCCACAACTGTATATACAGTTGTTGGCTCTGTAGGCACTTGCACAGGCACAGGAACATCAACCGTTACTATTAGCGCTGCACCCGTAATAACGTTAACGGCTACAAGTGCTAATATTTGCAGTGGACAATCAACCGTATTGCAGGCAAGTGGAGCAAACACTTATACATGGTCGAACGCAGTGAACGGCAGTAGTCAAACCGTTAGTCCGGTTGTAACAACTACCTACTCAATTAATGGCACAAATTTAGTCGGCTGTACAAATCCATCGCTTTTCACCATTACAATAAATGTAACTGCTACTCCTTCAATTTCAAGTAGTTCTGCTACTATTTGTATTGGTAGCACTGCAACACTTACCGCGATTGGGGCAGCGAGTTATACATGGAGCACCGGCGAAACAACTGCGGTTATAAATCCTTCTCCTACAGTAAACACAACATACACTGTTTCGGGTTCAAACGGAGGGTGTTCGGTTGATTTTGAAACTACTGTAACCGTGACATCGTCACCGTTAATTGGTGCGACAGCTTCTTTAAGTAGCGCGTGCGGATCGGTGTGCGTAAGTTTTTCCGATTTCAGTAACTCCTCCACAAATGTTATCTCATATAATTTTGGTGATGGCAATATTATCAACGGTGCTAATCCAACACATTGTTATAGCAATTCAGGATCTTACACCGTAGTTGCCAACGCCTTAGACCCCGTTACACAATGTGCGGCATCGTTTACGTTACCTTCTGCAATTACTATAAATAATAATCCGGTGGCAACATTTACTATTAGTGGTGGTAACATTGAAACGGTAGGAACGCCAATAAGTTTAGTAAACTCTTCGGTTAACGCCAACAATTTTTTATGGGTAGCTTGCCAAGGGACTTTCGTAACAACCGATATTAATATTGTACCTGCCGACACAGGCCGGTGTTGTATTAAATTAACTGCTTATTCAAATGCGGGGTGTAAAGATTCCGTCACAAAATGCATTATAATCATTGATCAGGTTTTAATTACAATCCCAAATGTTTTTACCCCAAATAACGATTCAAAAAATGACATTTTTAAAATAAAAAGTTCGGGCGTAAAAACACTAAGTTGTTCTATTTTTGACCGCTGGGGTTTAAAGATTTATGAATGGGATGGTATTAACGGTTTTTGGGATGGTAAAGCCAAAACTGGAACATTATCATCCGACGGAAGTTATTTTTACATCATTAACTATACCGATTTTAAAGATGCATCAAAAACTGAAAAAGGCTTCTTATCT
>JAYTBK010000226.1:0-1570 GCA_043737035.1 Bacteroidota bacterium
CAAAGGCCGCGAGTTTTTAAAGAAACCGTTTAGTATAAAGTTTACTCGCGACAACGATTTTAGTAATGCCGAAAGTGATAACGATGATGACATTGCAACCGGAAAATCGGGTGGTGCTGATGAAGCGTTATACGCGATGCTAAAAGACCTCACCAAAAAAATAGCCAAACAAAATAGTTTACCACCATATGTTATTTTCCAGGAAATTTCGTTGGAAGAAATGGCCATAAATTATCCGGTAACTATTGATGAGCTCACAAAAATTACCGGTGTTGGGTCAGGGAAGGCCGCAAAATATGGCAAACCTTTTTTAGAACTCATTAAAAAGCATGTTGAAGAAAATGAAATAGAACGGCCCAGCGATATGGTAATTAAATCGGTGGTGAATAAATCAGGGCTTAAAGTTTTTATTATCCAAAATATCGATCGCAAAGTTAGCCTTGAAGATATGGCTAAAAATAAAAATCTTAAAATGAATGATTTGCTAACCGAAATTGAAACAATTGTTACTTCGGGCACAAAAGTAAATATTAATTATTATATCGATCAGGTAATGGATGACGATAAGAAAGATGATATTTACGAATGCCTTCATGAAGCCGAAACGGATGATGTCAAAGCCATATTAACAGAGTTGGGCGAAGACGAATACAGCGAGGAAGAAGTGAGATTAATGCGCATAAAGTTTATAAGTGAATTTGGGAATTAAAAAATTTTGGTTTTTGTTCCGAAAAGCTCGTCTCATTTCTCTGGGATGGGTTTTTTGGTTATTAGTATGCGTAAGTTGATAAAAGTAGTTCGCCAACCTTTCAAACCGTTCAATTTTAGTATATTCGCACATGTATGGCCGTAATATCTAAAAAAAATAAACCCGATCTTAAATTAAGCACAGTAGTCATTTGTTCTGTTTTTAAGCCTCAGTCTTTCTTAAATTTAAATAAAGAACAAATACAGTTTATTTCAAACGAAATAAAAGCAAATGATAAAAAGATTGTCAGTTTAAATTTATTATCTAAACTAATTTTTGTTGTTATTCAGGATAATAAAAACCATTATTCGGATCTTGAACAATTACGTAAACATGGTGCTGCAGTTACCGATACACTTAACGCTTACAAAAACACTCAGGTTCAAATTATAAATGAAACCGGAATAGCCGATTTTTCCTTGGCGTTTGCCGAAGGCATTTCACTTTCCAATTATCAGTTTATTAAACGCAAAAGCGATGTTAAAAAACAAACTCATACATTAAGTGCTATTGCCGTTATTGATGATAAAATCTCTTCCGCACAAACAGAAAATCTGAATATTGCTATTGATGCTACATTAAAAGCCCGCGACCTTGTAAACGAACCTGTAAATTATTTAAATGCAGTTCAGTTGGCTAAATCATTTAAAAACATGGGCAAACAGGCCGGTTTTAAAGTGGAAGTTTTTAATAAAGAAAAAATTAAAAAATTAAAAATGGGCGGCCTTTTAGCGGTTAATCAAGGAAGTGTTGATCCCCCTACGTTTACGGTAATGGAGTACAAACCCAAGAGCCCTAAAAATAAAAAACCCTATGTATTGG
>JAYTBK010000227.1:0-1564 GCA_043737035.1 Bacteroidota bacterium
GCCAAATAATACACAAATTGATGAAATAAATAATTTTATAACGAAAAACGCCGGTTCTATTTAGCTGGAAAAATATCCAATTCACCTTTCTCTAAAAAATACAACCATTTTTCTTTCGGAAACATACTCAGCATAAACTCATCGCGCAACGTTTCAATTTTGTATTTGCATATTTCTTTTGCCGTATAATTCCATTTTGGGTTTGCTATATCCAGCATCAATACAAAACGGTCTTCATCACTATTATTCCATGCCTCATGTTCAAAGGAATCGTCGAACACAAGCATTTTTCCCGGCTGCCATTCCCTGATTTCCTCGCCTACACGCAGCCCGCAGGTAGTTGGTATTATTAAACCTAAGTGCGCTCTCAATACCATTTTTGTAAACCCTTTGTGTGGGTTGATTTTTGTATTGGCCGGCAAATAAGAAAAATCGGCAGAGATAAGTTCGGGTATTTTTTTTAATATGTTATAAGTATTTGGGCAAAGGCTACAGTTAAGCGGATGTTTTATTCCAAAAAACTGAAACGTAAACACTTTCCATTTATTTTTACTGTTTGGATGCAGGTACTCTGGAAAAGTGTTAAGCCAATAGCCATTTTCGGAGCTATTCTTAAGCCTAATAAGTTCTTTCAAAATTATGTCGTGGCTTTTTTCTAAAATTTTTAACTGGGGTGTTTCGTCAATTTCGTAAAACCACTTTGGGTTTTTATCCGAGAAATCATGCATCATCTGTAAACGCTAATTTAAAAAGCTAATGTAAAGTTATATTTTTTATTATATTCACTACAATAATAAGCGTATGGTAAAATTATGGTATAGTATATTTAATCGTGATGAAATTTACAACGAGCAACCCTATTTTATAGATAGTTCTCAATTTGGATTTACCAATATATTATCGCAAAATTCTGGAGCCATAAAAAAAGAATTATTTGAATATTTAGAAACCCGCGATCTACCGGTTTATTTTAATACGACAATGGTTGAAACTATTAATACATGGAAAACAATTTCATTAAGTAGCTGGAACGTTAATCTATACGAAAACTACAAATATTTTCCGGAAACCTTTAAAATTATTCAGTCCATACCTCAGTTGGTGTCATGCTCCTTTAGTTCACTGGCGCCAAATTCAAAAATTACACCGCACTGTGGCGATACCAACGGCATTTACCGATGTCATTTAGGCTTAAGCGTACCTGCACAAATGCCCGTGTGCGGGTTTCGTGTTGGAAATGAGTGGGAAAGTTGGAGATATGGAGAAGTATTGATGTTTATCGATGCAAATAATCATGAAGCATTTAATAAATCGAGCGAGAAAAGGTTTATTATGATATTTGATGTAATACGCCCCGGATTCGAAAAAAGCAAACATTGGATATGCGCAACAGTACTTACCTCACTTTTTTTGCAACGGCGGGCTGAGCAATTCACTGTTTTATATAGGCTTCCTCTTAAAATTCAAAAAATAATTGCAATGATTTTTACACCGGTTGTTTTTTTCGCAATACCTATCCGAAATTTCTTATACCAGCTAAAAAAATAAGATGGTCGAGCCTTGG
>JAYTBK010000228.1:0-1564 GCA_043737035.1 Bacteroidota bacterium
ATCCGTCAGATCGAGGCCAAGGCGTTACGTAAACTACGTCACCCAAGCCGTTCGAATAAGCTTAAAACTTTCGTTGAATCGTAAGTTTTAAATTTTAGCCGTGAATTAAAACACGAATTTTAAAAAGGAGATCAGTTGATCTCCTTTTTTTATTTTGATAAGCTTTTTACAGATTTTAACTATGCATTTCCGGTGGGGGTGTAGCTTAGTTGGTTAAAGCATCCCGCTCATAACGGGAGGATCCGGGGTTCGAGTCCCTGCGCCCCTACCAAATCTTAATAAGATAAAAAATGACTACAAATTTTATTCCAATAAGGATTTATGAAAATTTATAGGCATTTTTTTTTCGATAAAACAGAGGACTTGGTTAAATTTTTATGCCGGTATTAAGTTTATCTTCATTCAGAAAAAAAGTTCTTTATGTTTTTGTATCATTGTTTGCAGTTTATTTAGTAATTTTTGCATTAAAAATTTTAAAGAATCCCCATCCGCTCGAGTTTCGCGAAAGCGCGACGTTAGTGCAAACCCAAATTTTGCTTGATGGCAAAATGCCTTACATGGCCGAGTCATACCCAGCTGGAACCAATGTGTACGGAATTCTTTATTCGCTTGTTGTTTACCCTTTTGCTTTTTTTGCTGGCAATACATTTTTAGTTCATCGGTCTGTATCAATCTTTTTCATTTTTACGATTGGTTTTTTACTTTTTTGTGTTTTTCGTAAAAATAAAATTCATTCCCTTTCGTCAGCAGCGGCCTCATTAGCTCTGACTATGATGCTACTTGACAGTGGCGCTAGTTTTGCGCGACCTGATTCTTTAGGCCTATTTTTATTTCTGTTTCCTTTGGTGATACTGCATCTTAAAAATTATTCAGAGCACGCGTATCTGTACGGTCTTTTTTTTCCAACACTAGCTTGGCTTGCTAAGCCTTATTTTATTTTAAGTGGCCTTTCTGTGTTTTTACACTCTTTACTGACTAGGCCTTTTTTTAAAACACTAGTATGGTCTATCGGAGCCGCTGTAATTTTAATTTCAACAGTTTTAAGTTGTTATTATTATTTCGACTTTTATTTCAATGACACTTTCTTTGTTAATTTCGTTCTTGCGGGCACGTCTGTTCCTTACTTGATTTCACAAATTAAAAATTTTCTTTATGCTAATTTTTTCATTATTTTAGCTTTCCCGATTGGAATAGGCTATTACATGTCGAATTCTTCCGGCTTGGCTTCAAAGCTGAAAAATGCTGTTTTTTTACCTGGTGCAAATATTTTTCTACTACAAGTTTTCATTTCATCTTTCGTTTTTTTGAGAATGGGGCAGCATCGAGGGTCTGCAGAATATGCACTACATTTTTTAGTTCCTGCATTATTTTTTTTATTAGGTTTTTTACTTCTATCTCAAAACTTGCCAAAAGTATTTATGGTTCTTATTTTTTTACAGTTGATTGTTTCAACTCCGCATTTGCCAAGAAGTAAGCGTCATGACTTAGACGCTTTTCTCACTTTTTTGAATGCTCATAGCGGGCCAGTCTTGCATGCGCCGGTGACGGTGTTTCTGGCATTAAA
>JAYTBK010000229.1:0-4250 GCA_043737035.1 Bacteroidota bacterium
AAAAGATTTTGAAAAAAAAGGTTATTCAGAATTTTTATTTGAATCCTTTGTTGATTCAATAAATTTTGTTGTGCTAAGGCGTGACACTATACATGGTGATTTTATGTTGCGTGGACTAAGTGTTGAAAACACTAACCCCGGATTTTATTATGCATCAATGGGTGTAAACGGCGCCAGCACAGGTTCTTTTTTACGTTGTACCGAATTTATAAATGAGCTTAAAAGCATTCCGCCCGATTTGGTAATATTTACTTTGGGCGTAAACGATACGCACGACATTAATTTTTCGAAGCAGGCGTTTATAAGCAGATATGATAGTCTTGTAGCCAATGTTAAAAAAGTTTCGCCCGATTGCGCTTTTCTGTTTGTTTCCACTACCGATAATTATATGAACCGAAAAACCGCAAATAAGCGTCCGGCGAAAGCAGCAGAAGCAGCACACGAACTTGCAGAAAAACACAAAGGCGCCGTGTATGACCTTTACGCCGTAATGGGTGGCTATAAATCAATTTACAAGTGGTATAAAGCCGGTATGGCAGCAAAAGACAAGGTGCACTTTAACGCAAGAGGCTACAGGCTAATTGCGGGTATGATGAGCGATGCAATTGATAGAAGTTATAAGTGGAATAGTAAAATAAAATAAACAGAATTGAGATGTAAGAAATGAGAATTGAGATAAATGATCTCACATCTAAAGTATGTTCAACGACCTTCTCACATATTTAAAACCATATTTGGTTTACGTAAAAGGCCAGCCGGTTATTTTTACGCAGCTTTATTTTTGGGGTTTTTTTGTAGTGGTACTGGGAGTTTATTCATTGTTATATAAAAAGAATAGGTCACGAACTATTTATCTTCTACTGGTAAGTTTTTTCTTTTACTATAAAACCAGTGGTGTTTTTTTAATTCTGTTAATTTTTACAATAGTAAGTGATTATAATTGGGCGCGGTTAATTTATCAGAGTAAAACTATTTGGTGCAAAAAACTTTATCTAACGGTTAGCTTACTACTCAACCTCGCGTTGCTATGTTATTTTAAATACGCTTATTTTTTTGTAGAAAGCGTGAACCAGTTAGGGGATACAAACCTTCAATTCTTTAACCATTTTACAAGTTTTAGTAACACATATTTAGGCACTACCGATCCTATTGATAAGCTCATATTGCCCGTGGGCATCTCCTTTTTTACGTTTCAATCCATCTCTTACACCATTGATGTGTATAGGAGCAAAGTCCAGCCCGTTAAATCCATTTTCGATTACGGATTTTTTGTCTGTTTTTTCCCTCATTTGGTCGCGGGGCCAATTGTAAAAGCGCACGAATTTCTATATCAGATTTACCAACCTTATAACTTATCGCGGAAAGAATTTGGATTGGCGATTTTTTGGGTTATAAATGGATTAGGAAAAAAAATTATTGCCGATTACATCGCTATAAACTACATCGATCGGGTTTTTGATAACCCTACGTATTATTCAGGTATGGAAACCATTTTTGGAATTTTCGGTTATTCCCTTCAAATTTATATGGATTTTAGTGGCTATACAGATATCTCAATTGGTATCGCTTTATTATTAGGCTACCGTTTAAAAACAAATTTTAAATCGCCTTATAAAGCGCAGGACGTCAGTGATTTTTGGAGGCGCTGGCACATCTCTTTGTCATCGTGGCTTAAAGAATATCTCTACATTCCGTTAGGTGGAAATAAACGTGGCAGCGTTGGCTCATATATTTGTATAGCGTTGTTATCTTTAGTGCTTATCATGCTTTCCGGAAAACTATGGCTTATACTATGGCTTATATTTTTGACAATATTTTTTATTTTACTGGCATACTTCTTCCCAAAAATCCGGCAAAGCATAAACACTAATATTAATTTGCTTGTTACAATGTTACTCGGCGGACTTTGGCACGGAAGTTCTTGGTTATTTTTAATTTGGGGCGGGCTTAACGGATTAGGGCTTATAATTCATAAACTGTGGTTAAAAATTTCACCGTTTAAAAATTCTTCTTCGTTTATTGTTAAAGCGGTATGCGTGTTTTTAACACTGGCTTTTATTAGTTTTACCAGAATTTTTTTTAGAAGCGATAGCTTGCAAACCGTTAGTACAGTTTTCGATCGTATTACAAACCATTTAGGATTTGACCTTACATTAAATATCTTAAAAGGGTATGCGTTGGTTTTTTCAGTAATTACTGTCGGATATTTAATTCATTGGATTCCGGAACGTTTTAAAGAAAATTATCGCAACAGGTTTGCATCGCTTTCATTACCGGTAATGGGTTGTGTAGTTTTAATCACGGTTATATTTATCTACCAATTTGTTAGCGGGGAAATGCAGCCGTTTATTTATTTTCAGTTTTAGATAGATACGATTAATTTTATTATTGTAGGTTATACTGTTAGCGGAGGCACCGAGTTGAAGTCTTTGATCACAAATTCTTTGTCTCAGTCGAAAAAATAGGTAGTTTAGCATAGTAAAAGTTTATTCGTTGATTCCGTTTAACAAACCATATTTAACAGGTAAGGAAACCGCTTACATCATTGAAGCTGTCGACTCCGGCAAAATTTCTGGTAATGGGATTTTTACAAAACGTTGTCAGGCTTTTTTCGAAAAACGGTATGGTTTCAAAAAGGCATTGCTTACCACTTCGTGTACAGATGCTTTGGAAATGTGCGCGATGCTTGCCGGTATTGGGCCTGGCGATGAAGTTATTGTGCCTTCCTTTACATTTGTTTCCACCGCTCTTGCTTTTGTTCGACAAGGTGCTCATATTGTTTTTGCGGATAGTTGTACCGATCATCCAAACATGAATGTGCGTACTATTGAAGCTCTGATTA
This sequence comes from Bacteroidota bacterium, assembly GCA_043737035.1. Taxonomy (GTDB): domain Bacteria; phylum Bacteroidota; class Bacteroidia; order B-17B0; family Aurantibacillaceae; genus UBA4416. The sequence goes on from JAYTBK010000229.1 coordinate 2,843, forward strand.
CTTCTAAAACAAAGGCAATTATTGCTGTTCATTATGCCGGTGTGGCTTGCGATATGGATGCGCTAATGGAGGTTGCCAAAAAACACAATTTACTTGTTATAGAGGATGCTGCTCCCGCAATCGAATCGTTTTACAAAGGCCGACCGCTCGGCAGTATAGGCCATTTGGCAACTTTTTCGTTTCATGAAACAAAAAATATCAACTCTGGTGAAGGCGGGTTATTGGTTGTAAACGACGAGCGTTTTATTGAACGTGCCGAAATTATTTGGGAAAAGGGAACCAACCGCGCCGCATTTTTCCGGGGCGAAATTAACATGTATAATTGGGTTGATACAGGTTCGTCCTTTTTGCCTTCCGAAATTATTGCGGCGTATTTATGGGCGCAAATAAATAATATTTACCGTATCCAGAAAAAAAGAATTTCGCACTGGCAGAGCTATTATATCGCATTAAAAAGTTGGGGTTTAACAATGGGCATTGGCATACCATACATTCCCGAGTATGGTACAAATAACGGACATGCTTTTTATTTGATATGTAAAGATGCAGCACAACGGAGTAAATTGATTGAGCATTTAAATCTTAAAAAAGTTAATGCGGTGTTTCATTATTTGAGTTTACACAAAAGTGATTATTACAAAGCGAAGTATGTTGGTGCACCACTTCCAAATAGTGATCGTTATGCCGATACACTTTTACGATTGCCAATGTATTTTGAATTAACTCGTTCCAATATCCTGCATATTATTAAAACTTTAAAAAGCTTTGGCGGGTAAGTTGGGTATCGCAAAACGAACTAATAATTACTAACAGCAATTGCATTATAATTTATCGACGGAACGAGTTGCTAAATACTGCAATAAATATATATTTACTATATTATTATACTGCCGCTCACGTTGTGTAACTGAGGTGGCGAAGCTGTTAATTTTGATGAATCAATTTACCCGCTTTTTATTGGTTAAGTAATAGTTATAAAACACATAAAAAACATGATCAAATTATTTAAAAAAATTATCCTCTACTTAGGATTACCTTTTACATTTCTTGCCGGACTGTGGTTTAAGATAGTGATAAAACTCGGCTTTGAGGAAATAACCGATAAACTACTAATGAGCCTCGGTGTGCTGCCTGTAGGCGACCATTATTACCAACCCATGATTAATCCGGCAAAACATTTATCGAAATCGCTTAGGGATGACAGAAATTTACCGGGGATTGATTTTAATGTAGAGGAGCAGCTAAACCTTTTGGCAGCTTTTAATTATAATGAGGAGATCTTAGACTTACCTGCCGAAAAGGGGGCAGATATGGAATTTTTTTATAATAACGGATCTTATTGTTCAGGTGATACAGATTATTTATATAATATGATAAGGCATTTTAAACCCCACAGAATTATTGAAAT
>JAYTBK010000230.1:0-1564 GCA_043737035.1 Bacteroidota bacterium
TTTAAATCACACTTTTTTTATGGAACACCTTTTTGTTATGAAATAATAGTATTTTAGATACTCAATAACTATAAAATATGGCAAACGATTTTAGCGAGCAAACAGCCGAAACTGGTAATTTTATTAAGTGCAAAGATTGTGGTGCAAATTTAAAATATCTTCCTGGCACCCCTTTTTTAAATTGCGAATACTGTGGAGCTAAAAACGAAATTGAGTCGGAATTACATACAGAAATTATTGAAAATGATTACGAGAGTTTTTTAATTGAAAAATCTCATACTGAAGAAAAACAGGAAATTAGTACCGTAAAATGCACTAACTGTGCAGCATCAACAACATTGCAACCAAATGTAACATCAAGCACATGCCCTTATTGCGATACACCTTTGGTTATAAAAAACGCAACAACTTCCACTATTATAAAACCATCCTATGTGTTGCCTTTTAAAGTGGATAGAAAAAATGCATCTCAAAAATTTATTGGATGGGTTGGAGGCTTGTGGTTTGCGCCTAATAAATTAAAGGATTATGCTCAGCATTCTGCCGAAAAATTAAATGGAATTTATATGCCCTATTGGACATATGATACCAATGCGGTTACTCATTACACGGGAATGAGAGGCATTTATTATTATGTGACTGAATCATATACCGATAGCGAAGGAAAAACAAGAACCCGCCAGGTGCGGCATACCAATTGGTTTCCGGCAAGTGGCATTGTCAATAATGATTTCGATGATGTGTTGGTAATATCTTCAAAATCATTGCCCGAAAAATTAGCGAATGAGTTAGAGCCTTGGGATTTACACGAGTTAACGGCGTATAACGATAAATTTTTAAGTGGTTTTATCACCGAAAGTTATCAGGTAGATTTAAAATCAGGTTTTGAAAAAGCCAAAGAAAGAATGCAACCCATAATTAAATCAACAGTAATTGGTGATATTGGTGGAGATGAGCAACAAGTAACATCACTGGATTCGAGTTATAATGCCATCACATTTAAGCATATTTTATTGCCGGTATGGTTGAGTTCGTATCGTTATAAAGATAAAGTATATCGTTTTTTAGTGAATGCCAAAACCGGTGAAGTGCAGGGAGAAAGACCATATTCGGCAGCTAAAATTGCAGCCCTCGTAATTACTATTTTAGTTGTTGCAGGAGTTATATTATATTTTGCTCAAAAAAATCAGGGAGCTTAGATTTATTTTGCTCGTTTAACTTTAACAGGCTTAATCCCTAATTTTTTCATGTTACGTCTTTGTTGTTTTTTAAACTGACGTTTCATTTTTCGGGTACCTTCTTTTTCTTCTTTTGCAATAATCGAACTGGGTTTATCTTTCTTCTTTTTTTCTAAATATGGATTATACGCTTCGCGTGGTTTATGGCGTCTGCCAGACTTTCGCCACATTTTTTTACGTTCTTTACTCTCGGTAAATTGAGCTTTTAAAGGTAAACTACCTATTATAAATAAAAGTAAGCCTAAAACAATTATCTTTTTCATTACCACAAATAACGCATATATCTTAAAAAAGATACTCAAATTCTTGTTTAATTTACTAACACT
>JAYTBK010000231.1:0-10127 GCA_043737035.1 Bacteroidota bacterium
CGAGTTTTTCTTTTAAAAGTTTCGTCGCGTCAGCACGGGTTAAGCCCGCCAATTTGATGCCCCCTATTACCGGGAAATCAATATTACCGTCATTATCTATTAGGTATCCTTGCTGGCTGGGTACACCAGTTGAATAACCGTTGTTATTGTTGTTTATAGTTTGAACGGGAAATGTAAATGGTTTCACAGCATCCATATCTAACGCAAGCAAAGTAATGGATAAGAAATCATCAGCTCGCAAAACCGGATTGTAATTTTTATTTTGAGAACCTCTAATGCCCTCATCAGAATTAAAGTAGACTAGTTTTTTGCGCGATGTACATGATGTAAAAAAAAGACAAGTGGCTAATAAGGCAAAGCCTATCAAATAATTTGTTCTTTTTATAAAAAAATGCATATCAGTTTAATTGTACAAAAGTATAAAAAAATGGCGCTTAACCTATCGGGTAACAACCGAGTGCCTGCAAGCGCGATACCGGAATTTTTCCTCAGTTTATTTCAATTTTTTTTTGTTTCAAGATCTTACATACCTTTCATGTCATTCTATGTAGGCGAGATCATATTGTCCTCTTAATAAAAAACGAACTACAAACTCTTAATACACATCCTTATTCTTAAAAAAAACCAATGCTACGGTTTTAAATATTATTTTAAGATCGAGCAAAAACGACCAATTTTCAATGTACCAAATATCAAATTCCACCCGCTTGTTCATCTCTTCTACATTTTTGGTTTCTCCTCTAAAACCGTTTACTTGTGCCCATCCCGTAATGCCAGCTTTTGCGAAATGCCTCACAAGGTAATTGCTAATGAGTTCAGAATATTTCTGCGTATGCTTAAGCATGTGTGGGCGCGGCCCTACAATCGACATATCGCCTTTAAAAACATTTATGAATTGTGGCAATTCATCGAGGCTCGTTTTACGTAGAAATTTGCCTACAGAGGTAATGCGCGAATCGTTAGCTGTAGCCTGCAGTTCATCTGCTACAGTGTTTACCTGCATGGTTCTGAATTTATAACACCAAAAGGTACGGTTGTTTTTTCCGGAACGTTGTTGCTTAAAAAATACCGGCCCAGGCGAATTTACTTTAATCAAAATAATGAGGATGGGAAACAGCCACCAAAAAACAAGTACGAACAGAACAGCTGAAAATAGTACATCGAAAACATATTTAAGGATACGATTTATGGGATATTCCAATGGTTCTTTGCGAAGCGACATAACTGGTATACTTCCGTAAAATGTCATTTCCACTTTGCGGCTTTTAGTAAAATCTTTAAAATAGGGGACAAATTTAATGCGAATAAAATTTTGCTCGCAGTAATTCGTCAGGGTGCGTATTTCTTTAGTATCGTAATCAGGCAAAGCCATATAAATTTCGTGTACCGGATTAACGGTGATATATTGTAAAGTCTGATTTATTGTACCTAACAAATTTGAAATTGTTAAATCATTATCAAAAAACCCCAATACTCTGTAGCCATAGCTTAAATCGCCACTGAGCGTTTCACTAATCTCGCGGCCGGATTTACCCGCCCCAATAATAATTACATTTCTGAAATTGTATCCGTTGCGACGCAAATGTTTTAAAAGCGAAATGTAAACGATGCGACCAAAAAAAATAAGCACAAAAAACAAACTACAAAAAGCCAACAAGCGTGTGCGCGACACTTCATTGTATTTTAACCCAACAATGATCACAAATATTACCGACATTAAGTAAAATACGAGTTTAAAAGTGCGAAGTAATACTTTTTCCATTGGCTCGAGGCGAATAAAACGGTACGCATGAAAATAAGCTGCAAGAAAAATCCAAATAATGTTAGAAAATAATAATATCGTTTGCGCATCCTGAGAGTGAAATTCAGAAAACCGTTCATTGCTGATGAAATAGGAACAAATGTATGCTATGTTAAGCAAAATAATATCCAACAGGAGCCCAAACAATTTAATGTAACGGGAATAACCGTAGATGTAATCGCTCCGTTTTTTTGTCCGTTTGCCGTTTTTGCTAAGCACTTCGTTTTCGTTTAAAAATTATATTCGATACAGCGTTAAAAAAATATTTTGTATCGGTCATATGAGGATGTTTTAGTTTTTCCATTAAATATTTTCGTTCAGCTTCCAACACTTCATCTACATTTCCTCTCATGTTTAATGAGACGTAAGGTGGAATGCAACCAGGTTTTTGCGTGAACCTTAAAGCCAGAAGATCTTTAGGAATATCCTCTGCGTAACGCGTTCCCACTGGCCTAACTCCTACAAGCTTCATTTCACCCTTAATTAAATTTATTAACTGCGGTAACTCATCCAACCAATACTTCCGCAAAAATTTCCCCCATGGTGTCAGCCTAAAATCGTTTGCGGGCTTCCCGGTATCGGCATACCCATGAACCTTTAAAATATAATCCTGTAAATATTCAGCATATGGGTGCATTGTACGAAATTTGTATACTCCAATTATCTGTCCATTTTTTCCGAGGCGCGGCATCTTGTAAATAGGGCCATAACTAGGGTTCATATTAAAAACGGGTTCCGTCATTTTTTTTGAAACCACATACATTAAACCTCCAAAACTTTCATAATCTACAATTTCAAAGCCACAGCTGGCAAGCCTTCCAAAAGCTTCTGCCTTCGATAGTAAACGGTTTCTGCCGCGAGTTAACAAAAAGTAGACTTTTTTAAACCCCCACAATTTTGGAAATACCCGCAAAAAGATAAATTCGAATCCAAAGTATAAAGTTCCCGCTATCGGTACACGGCTGATCTTTTTATTATGTTTGTGTGCTGCGTATGTTTCGACGCACGAAATAAATATATCCCCGATTTTTAATTTACCATTTACGCCCTCAAAAAATTTGTTGATATAACGAATATCATTTATTTTTTGAATGTTAACAATAGCATTAAAATAAGACCCACTTTGGCTATTCCTCAAAAAAACAGAATGAAAATCATCTGCAAGTGTGTAATGCAATTTCACATCGACAAACGCTTTCACAAAACCATATGCTGCTTTTTGTTTTTCTCGGTTTAAATATTCTTTATCCAACTTTATATTTCTCAGCCCCAAATTCTTGAGTAAAGTACTATTCGCTTTGGCCAAAAGATGAAAGTGCAAAGCCATGTGATATTTCAACCGAAAGTTTTTTCAAAAAATTCATTCAATATCTGTTCCGGATTGTCAACCGTTTTTAACATTGTTTCCCTTCTATCGGCGAATATTTTTTCTAAATTTTTCATTTTCAATAATTCGTTTATCTTTTCCAAAACACCATCTGAATTTCTGAATCCATAAAGAAGTCCTAAACTTTCTTGTTGCATCAGTGTACCCGCATTTAATGAATTTACGTAGATAGCCGCCGTTCCCATCATTGCACACTCTGAGGCCATTGTTGCGCCCTCACCAACAAATAATGCGGCAAATGCCATTGCATCATGCATTCTATCTACGGGTATTTTAATGCGGTACTTTTCAAACTCAGGTGGAAGGGTTGTCTCCGAAGAAATAAATATGTGATAATTTGTTTCGAGTATTTCAATGAGTTTAATTTTTGTAATATGATTCAAACCCGAGTGACCAAAATCGTGACTGGCGTTCCAGGAAACGAAACGTATTAATACATATGGCTGCGACGTTGGTATTTTTAGTAAATCATAAATAGAAACGTTCGGCTTGAATTTATTGGGATGAAGATAATTTAGTTCCATGAACGAATTAAATCGAATTTGTTTCGGTCCTAAATTTTTTGTAAAGCAAAACGGTGTAAAAATATATTGAGTAAAAGGTTTGTAAAATATCCGTGCAAACGTTGCATGTTCGGTGTCATCAAGCGTTACGTGAGGTTTACGTAAGAGCCACGAAACCTGAGCTGCATAGGGTGAGGCGAAACTTAAAAAAACGTCAGGTTGAAATTTCTTAGCATTTTGATAAATTAAAAAGTTTGCTTTAAGCATGTAAAAAAGTTTGCCGACAAAATTGTTACTGCCTTTACCTCTTGAAACGTAAGGAATTTGATAACTGTTTAATAGTTGGTGAGAAACTTCTTTATCGCGCGCGCAAACTAAAAACAAATGCCCTTTCTGCTGCATTAAATTAATAAAGTTTCGAAAATAATGTACGTGTGCGGGATGACCTATGTCGATTAAAATTTTCAAAAACTATGTTATCGGGGCAAGGACGGGATCGGGTGAAATACTTATGATTTTAATTGCCGCCATTCGTAAAATACCACCGATTAACAAATAGGAATATGCGTTATATGCAAGGTATGTGATGCCCGAACTAAAATCATTTAAAAACCTAAGTCCAACAAATACCAGTGCAAAAAATAAAATTTGTTTAATATTGGAATCTACATACCGACTTTTATAAAAGCGCAACAACGAACTAAACTGCCGGAAATAAAAAAATATAAAGGCCAATAAACCAATAATTCCTCCACTCCAAAAAAGACGGATATAAGAATTGTGGGCTTCCCGTTCGCCGAAAACACCTAATGCCGTTAATGACTTCCTATCGTTAAATACTTCGCCTGAACCAAACACAAGTTTCAATACGGAATTTTTCATCATATCATATATATAAATATTTTCGGTGAATCGGCCTTCATCAACAATTTTGTATTGCCGGTTAAACCTGGAAGAGCGCGTTTCAATTAGCGACACAACATCGTTTGAGAAATAGGTTAGCGTGCCGCAAAGAACTAAAAAGGAAATTCCGAAACGAAAGGATTTTTTGAACCTAAAATTTTTTAAAATATACACGAGCAGTGCCATAATAAGAATTAGGATGAGTGTTCGTTTTAATAACAAGATTAACAAAACGCTTGTTAATACCGAAAAAACGATCGCCAACATACGGGATGCACGGCTATTTAAAAGCTTGTAATTGTAAAGAATGGTAATGATACAAAATGTTGGAATATATAGCCCGTTAAGGGAATAAAAACCCATTTTTATTCCATTTGAATACAGCTCTACACCAACTCCTAATAAATTTGCTACAATAATGTAAATGGAAAAATAACATAAAAATATCCAAATACGCTTTAAAAAATATTGAAAGTGAGCCTCGAGGACAAAAATATTGTACCCAATAATAAAATACAAAAAAGGAACGACGAATTTAACGAGATAATTGTAAGTAAGAATAAGTTCGGAACTTTGGATTCCTAGTAAAACAAAATAAAACACAATAAAAATAATAAGTCCCGTAAGTTTTGGCCATTTTATATTCGGAAAAAAAAAGAAAAATCGAAAAAAGAAATAAAAATTGAGAGTTAATTGAATTATAATAATAGCTGTTCGATCAGTAACTAACAACAAAACCGACTCAATAACAGAATTTAAAAAAAGAATGGTTAATGCCGCCTTTAAAAATTTTGTATGCCTTGATATACGCAAAGCTAATTATAAAGACTTACCCATCTTTTTAATGTATTTGTACTATAATATTGTAAAACGTTTTGTTTATTTAGAATAAGTTGTTGTGACTTAATTTCAATGCCCGCTGAATTAATTTTGTTAAGAATTTCGGGTAACTGTATAATTTCATCAATAACGTAGGTACTTACTTTTGCGGTGTATTCTGCGTATGGCAACCACGCACCCGTAACTACGTGTGTAAATGCTAGGTTACTTTCGAGCATTGACGTTGCGAATTGATCATTTTTTCTGAAATTTAAAAAAATATCTGAAGCAAATCTCAGGTCACGCATTTCTTCATCGGAAATAAATTTTGTAATAAGCGTTTTGCTAAAGTTTGGCAACTCATTATATATAAACTCCATTAATTTTGTTTGGCGAATTGGTTCTACACCGTTTACATTAGCCAACGGAAAAATTAAGTGATACATATTGGGATCAAGATTTTTAAAGGCGGCAATTATAATTTCGTGCTGCTCATTTTCTGTTAAGTTAGTTCCAACCATAACAATTATTTTGGTAGGACTTAATGAAAGTTTTTTTTTAAATGTTTCCTTATCACTTAAATTATAAGAAGTGTAAAACTTAAAATGCGGTTGGGGCAGTAACAGTACTTCGGTTTTATCCGCAATAGTCGATTTATTTAGTAGCGTTAAAAATTTATTTTTAAAAACTGCATTTGTGGTTATAATTCTATCGCTAAAGCCATAAATTTTAGTAAAATTATTTTTCAAAAAAGTTCTGTGGTTAATGTCCGAACCAAATAGGGTAATGTTTATTTTCTGTGCAAGGCCTTTGATCAGGCATGGAACTAACAAATATTCTTCCCTCATGTACCAAATGTGAACAACATCAAAATTATCCTGATTCTGTTTTAAAAATCGGATTAAAACGAAAAAATTTAAAACAATATACGACTTCCAAAAAAACATCCACTGTGGAAACATATTATAATCAAATAAAGTGCGTTTGTTAACATCCATCAATAGCTTTTGTTTGGGGTCAAAAATATGGATTGAATGCCCTTCCTTAATAAGATTTTCAATAATGTAATCAATGTCGCGCCTTTGTGTGCAAAATGACTTTGTTGAACGTACTAAAAACAAAATTTTAGCCAATTGCTTAACCTATGAGTTTAATTTTTAGTGCTTGCTCGAGATAGCGCCTAGTGATTAGAAAAGCAATTATTGCGTTTACAGAAAAAGCCATGCAAGCGCCCGCAAGTTTAAAAAAATAAGTAAATGTAATTGTAGATATAATTGAAAAAATAATGATTAATAAAGTGCGGTAATTGTTTTTGGCAAGTTTACCAGTCATAACCAGCATAGCCGATGACCAGGCGATTAGTGAAAAAATAAAAGGACCCGGAATTGCGAGCAGAAAATAATAATAACTGTCTATAAATTCTTGTTTCACTGTTAAGGTAACAACTTTAAATGCAATCAGTACAAAAAGTAGTTGAACAGATACGACTAGGAAGTTTACTTTTCTTATGTCTTTTAAGTGGGGTTCGAGTTGATGCATTTTTCCGTTGCTCCATAAATTTGATACAATAGGGTTAATGTTTTGTTGCACAATGCCTGGAAACACATAAAGAGTTTTTACGAAAAATATTAAAAAGCTATAAACACCAACTTCGGTTTGTGAAAGCAAATATCCTATTATTATGAGATCGGCATATTCGTAAATAACCGAAATAAATTCCGATACAAAACTGGTTAGCCCAAATTTAATATTTGATATGATTATGGCAGCACTAAATTTAAACGTAAATATTTCCATATTAAAAAGAACATTGCCTATCAAAATGACAAATTCAACTATGCAAAAGGAAAACAACAGAGGTTTAATTTTATCGGTTAGACCGCTTGCAAGGCTTATGTATATTAACAACAGTAACCAACGTACTATTTTATTTATTCCATTGCGTTTTTGGTTTCTGACGCCAGAATAAAACGCCATAAAATTTTTATTAAGATTAAAAAAAGGTAGTGCCAGTAACGGAGCGAAAATTACGTCAGCTAATTCAAGGGAACTAAACATCTGAGGAAAAGTAAATACTATAACAATACTGACAGCAGTAATAATTATGGAAAAAAAAGCCGTTGTAAAAAAAGTCGCGGAAAAAATCTCTTTTTTAAATGCGGGTTCATTTACAAACTCCGAAATTTTTTTTATGATGGTATTGTTTAATCCCAAACCTATAAAACACGACATTATGGAATAATAAGCAAGTGATTGATTGAAAATACCCAAACTGTTTGCCCCCAGTTTAACTCCAATAATTACATTAATGCAAAACGCGCATAACATTAATGTTGCTTGGGCAGCCATTAGCCAAACTGTATCCGTTGCAAATTTTTTTGTTAGATATTTTTTACAGCCATCGCTTATTTTTAGAATACGGCTCACTGTTTAGTTTGGTTTATAAATGGTGTCGTGTCTAAACAGTTTTTTTTAAGATCCGGGCTGGTATTCCGATTACAGTTGTTCCAGAGGCAACGTTTCTGTTCACCATGCTTCCGGCACCGACAACTGAGCCATCAGCGAGAGTTAGGTTTTGCAGAATAGTAGCATTTGAACCGATAAATATATTATTTGAAACTTTAACGCTTCCCGAAATATTAGCGCCAGGATTTATAACATTGAAATCGCCTATTATGCAATCGTGTCCGATTGTAACAGCAAGGTTAAAAATATTGCCAGATCCAATTTTGATATCCGTTGTTATGTTTACCCCAGACGAAAAAATGTTACCCATTCCTAACGTAACCGTTCCCCAATTCGCATTTACATTTGGATGCAGCAAATTCGGAAATAAAAAATCATTGCTGAATTTTAAAAATAGTTTCTCATTTAAACCCGGGTTTCCAATACCCAATGCCAAGTTTACTCCTTTGAATTTCTTTAATTGCCTTTCAGATATAATTGGAACTTTGATTTTACCTATGTCCAAATTTCCAGCGCTATTCTTTTCGACGAACGCCAAAATTTTATATCCTCCAATTTGGGTAATAAGAAAGTGAACTTCTCGGGCAAAACCACCCGCACCTAAAATAAAAATTTCTTTCACGCCCTAATATCTATTTAACATCGTTATTCTATATTATGTTGCATTCTCCCAATACCAATCTACCGCTTCTTTCAAGCCCGATTCTAAATTATGTGTAGGTTCATATCCTAATAATGTTTTTGCCTTTTCAATGGATGCTAAAGAATGTGGAATATCGCCGAGACGTTCCGGCCCGTATTTTATTTCTACTTCCGCAATTTTAGGGTCGTATATGCTTAGGTATTTTTTTATCAGTTGGGTAAGCGTTTTTAAATCGGAGCGTTCACCTACCGCAGTATTAAAAACCTGCCCTTTAGCTGCACTATTCGTTGTTGATGCAGCAAGGTGATTCATCTGTATCACATTATCAATGTAAGTAAAATCGCGGGAGTTGGTTCCGTCGCCGTTAATTACTGGAGATTGGTGCGCCATAAGTAATTGTGTAAATTTAGGAATAGCGGCAGCGTACGAACCGTTAGGATCTTGCCGGCGGCCATACACATTAAAATATCGTAGTCCGATACAATCTAACCCGTAATTTAAATTAAACACATGCGCGTATAATTCATTTACATATTTCGTAACCGCGTAAGGCGATAATGGTTTGCCAATTATTTCTTCCACCTTAGGCAACGTTTCCGAATCGCCATAGGTTGACGAACTCGCTGCATACACTATGCGTTTTACATTCGCATCGCGTGCGGCAACCAGCACATTTAAAAAACCGTTTACATTAACATCATTCGTAGTTACTGGATCGTTAATCGAACGCGGCACCGAACCAAGCGCTGCCTGTTGCAAAACAATATCAACTCCCTGCATTGCTTGCTTGCAAACATCAGCGTTTCGAATATCGCCCTCAATAAGTGTAAAGTTTTTATTTTTAAAAAGCGCACTGATATTTTCTCTTTTACCGGTCGAAAAATTATCAAGACAAACTACTTCGTTAGAATGCCGTAAAAGATCTTCGCATAAATTAGAACCGATAAAACCGGCTCCACCAGCTACAAATACACGGGAATTTTTGAGTTTGGAATAGGGTTTTGTTTGAGGCATCTGAATAATTTACAGTGCTGTATAAATCACAATAAAGGTTGAGTATTTATGGGCTAGATTAATTAGATCTTTTTTATCCAGAAAGCGCCTGGTTCTCTTCCCGCCTGTTTAGCAAATAGGGGGCACTTGTCTGAAAACTCCTTGTTGTAGTGATGTGATAAATAATTTAATGCGCCAATAATTTTAAACTTGCTGTTATAATTTAAAAACGCTTCTAACAAATATTGTTCATTCCATAAAAAGTGCGTGCTAATCCATTCTGTCAAATAATCCTTTGGTGTAAAAATATCATGTACATGAATTATTACCCCTGAGTTAAGTGTAGGTAAAAGCTCAAGAAATTCAAATAATACATCGCCTTGAGGGCGTATCACGTGCGAGGAATCAATAAACAAGATGTCATTCTCGCCTAAATCTTTAAAAAAGGTTAAAGGCACATCTTCCACTTTTTTCCGGACTACCTCCACACCTGTTTTTTCAAGCCACGGCATTTCATAAGGTTCAATACAAATATGGTTACACATATATGACGGATTTTCACTCTTATTTTTACTAAGCGCCTTTTGCGCAAGTAAAGTGGAATGCCCACTG
>JAYTBK010000232.1:0-1561 GCA_043737035.1 Bacteroidota bacterium
CTTAAATTTTAAAACTTATTTTGATAAAGAAGCCATTCGTAACCGTATGAAAACTTTTAACACCTTTGGTTTTAAGCATTACGACATTGTACATTGGTATCCACGCGTAACTGTAATTGATAGTAAATTTGCTTGGAATACCGATCAACACATGGATCATGAATTTTATGGCGACTATGGTTCGTTTAATGTTGAATTGACATTACCTAACAATTACATTGCTGATGGAACCGGTGTTATGACAAACGAGGCAGAAATGTTACCGGACACACTTCGTAAAAAATTAGACATCAGTAATTTTATTGATGAACAAAAAAAATACACATACACAAATATTATAAAAAAAGACGGCACTACTAAAATCTGGAAATTTAGCGCCATTAATGTACACGATGTTGGTTACACTGCCGACCCAACTTATCGTATTAGCGAAAGCAATTGGGACGGCGTACGTTGCATTGCATTGGTACAAGAGGCGCATGCAAAGGGTTGGAAAAATGCATCAAGTTACATTGGAAAAGTATTAGAGGTTAATTCGTATAACATTGGCCCTTACCATTACCCAAAAATGGTTGTTGCCGATGCACAAGATGGAATGGAATACCCTATGCTTACACTGTGTAGCGGCTCAGACCCCGGCTATCGAAGTTTATTTGTGCATGAAATGACGCACAATTGGTTTATGGGTATGTTAGGCAGTAACGAAAATTACCGGGCTTTTATGGATGAAGGCTTTACACAATTTTATACGGCTGATACGTATCAATTTATTGATGGGCCAATTGAAATTACCGGCACTCCAAAAAACAAATACGTAGCCAAATTTACCGAACCACAAAAAGTGTTAGATAACGAATTGTATAACTCGTTTTATTACAATACCGTAACTAAAGGCGAAGAGGTTACACTAAATACTCATAGCGATGATTTTAATGGCGGTATACGCCACGGAGGGGGTTACGGACAAGTATATACCAAAACGGCCACCATGTTAAAAAGTTTAGAATACGTTTTAGGGCGAGCATTTTTTGATAAAGCTATGCAACATTATTTTAAACAATGGAAATTTTGCCATCCTTATCCTGAAGATTTTCGCAACTCTATTATTGGTTTTACCGGTGTTGATTTAAATTGGTTTTTTGACCAATGGTTAGAAACCACAAAAACTGTTGATTATAAAATTGGCAGAATAAAGCACAAAAAAAACGACGTGTACGAAATTACATTTAAACGCAAAGGCAGCATGCAAATGCCTTTAGATTTTGTAGTGATTGATAAAAATGACAGCGCCCGCCACTATTATATACCAAACACTTGGTTTGAAAAACCCACCAAAGCTAATACTTTACCACGTTGGATTGGCTGGGGACCAAAATTAAAAACTACTTATACGGCCACATTAAACATTGGCACAAAAATTAAAAATGTTATTATCGATCCATCGGGGAGGTTGGCAGATGTTGATATGACAAATAACATAAAACATGGCAATGTTAATTTACGTTTCGATTCGCACATTTATAACCCGCAAAATTGGAAACAATACGACATGCGCATTCGA